>JBFYTX010000198.1:0-13013 GCA_041300345.1 Dehalococcoidales bacterium
GCTTACCATCACCCTGGCGGTCATCTTCATCGTCCTCTCCATCGTTTCCCTCAGGGTCGGCGCCTGACGCTATCGATTTTCGCTCATTTTTCCGCGTTCCTTCCGCTGATTGTGCCTTTTCGGGCGCCGGTTATAAAATTGTAATACTTTTTCAGCCAGTCGCTATTGACAAATACGCTCAAGTTTGCTAACCTGCTAGGCAAGAAAGTCTATTGGAGGTGTAACTATGGCTCAGGCATATTGCATGAAATGCAGGACCAAGAGAGAAATCAAGAATCCGAAATCGGTCGTTCTTAAGAACAAAAGACCGGCCACCCAGGGTGTCTGCCCGGTCTGCGGCACCAAGCTTTTCCGTATCGGCAAGAGCTAGTCAGGCCTTTCATCCCGATATCGGGACCGCTAATTGCTGGTGCGGGTTGTTCCGCTGTAGCGAGCTGACCGGTGGCGCGGCGCGGTGGTCTATAGGGTCGTCGGCTTCTACAACGGGCTGAGCGTTATGCTACGAATAAGGCATTGCCTGCGGGCGATGCCTTATTTAGTTAGGAGAAACGGTTGAGTGAGGTGGCTTCCTTCAGGACAACCTTGCTTTCGTGGCTGGCCCTTTTCCGCCTGGGAGCTACCGCCCGCGGCGTGCTTCCCTTTCTCCTCGGCGGCGTCATTGCCTGGAGCCAGGGCGCTCCTATCGATATTGCGGTCCTGCTCCTTTCTTCGCTGGCGGTCTTGTTTGTCATGCTGATGACCTTCCTCCTTAACGAGTATTACGACTACGCTACCGACTCCGCCAACCGGGATTTTCACCGCCTTTCCGGCGGGAGCCGCGTCCTGCCGCTGGGCCTTGTCCCCCGCCGCAGCGTCCTGGTCGCCGCCCACGTTTTTCTCGCCCTGGCCATGGGCATCGGCCTGCTGCTTTATCTCTATTACGATACCGGGCCGCTCACTATCCCTCTCGGAATAGTCGCCATTTTCATCGGCTATTTTTATACCGCCGGGCCTTTCCGGTGGTCTTACCGCGGCGCCGGGGAAATCTCCATCGCGTTTTCCTGCGGCTGGCTGGCCACTGTCACCGGCTATTACCTCCAGGCCGGCGGGATCGATGCCGTATCGACGCTCGCCTCGCTGCCCGGCTCGATCAGCGTTTTCCTGGTGATACTCATGAATGAAGTCCCGGATGTAAAATCGGATGCGGCTTCGGGAAAAAACAACCTGGCCGTCCGCCTCGGCACGGATAAGGTCGGCGTCCTTTATGCGGTCCTCATCATCCTCTGCTATCTAAGTATGATCATTAACATCTTTTTCGGCGTGCCCGTCATCAGCGTTTATCTCTCGGTTGTCCTGTTGCCGCTGATAGTATGGAATATCATGATCATTTTCCGTAAAGGGCTTGCCGACCGCTCTATCCTGGAGCCGCTGAGCCTGCGGACGATGGTCTTCGACCACCTTATCACTATCATCTACGCGGTGAGCTTTGCCGTAGCGGGGCTCAGGGAAATGAATCTAAATACCGGCTACTTGATAGTGCTGGCAGCCGCTTTTGTCGTGGTCTTTGCTCTGGAAGGGATGGGGATTGCGTTTTCCAGGACGACGGTTACTGACTAAGATAACCTCCCCTTTATTCCCCCTGGGGAGAAGAAAAGAAAAGAGGGGGCTTTCGCCCCCTCTTAAACGCCCCAAATATAAGCTAGCGTTTCTTTTTCCACACCGTCCCTGTCGCCGTGTCTTCAAGTATTATTCCCATCTCCGTCAGCTTGTTCCTCAGGCCATCGGCCAGCTGGAACTGCCTTGCTTTCCGCAGGTCGTTGCGGGTGGCTATGAGTAGTTCGATAAACGGCGCGGCGTCGCCAGCCCCGGTGTCCGCCGCTTTGAAAGTCAGCCCTAACACGCTTCCCAGCTCCTTCAATGTCTCGCGGGCTTTGACCGCGTCCATTCCCGTCTCTTCGGCCTTGTTGATGTCCCGAGCCAGGTCGAACAGCGCGGCAATAGCCTGCGGTGTATTGAAGTCGTCGTCCATAGCCTCTATAAATCTATCGTAATAGGGCTTTTCGTCAAGCGCTTTACCCTTAGCCTCCGGGTTTTCTTTAGCAGCCGTTCTTTGCAGCCGGTCGGCCCCTGCCTGCGCGGCCTGGATCGCTTCCTCGGTATAGGTCAGCGGGGTGCGGTAGTACGAACTCAAAATAAAAATCCTGATGGCGTCGGCGCTGTATTTCTTCAGGGCGTCGCGTATCGTTATCAGGTTGCCCAGGCTCTTGCTCATCTTTTCCTCGCCCATGCGGAGCAGGCCGTTGTGCATCCAGTACTGCACGAAGGGTTTCTTGCCGGTGAAGGCTTCCGACTGCGCAATCTCGTTTTCGTGGTGGGGAAAGACGACGTCCTGGCCGCCGCCGTGGATGTCAATCTGGTCGCCGAGGAACTTGCGCGACATGGCGGAGCACTCTATATGCCAGCCCGGCCGGCCTTTGCCCCACGGGCTGTCCCACGAGGGCTCGCCGGGCTTGGACTCTTTCCAGAGGACGAAGTCCATCGGGTCTTCCTTGGCCTCGGAGGCCTCGACGCGCGCCCCGGCCATCATCTGGTCCGGGTTGCGCTTGGACAGCTTGCCGTAGTCGGCAAATTTCCTGACCCTGAAATAGACGTTGCCGCCGACCGCGTAACCGTAGCCTTTATCGATGAGGCCCTGCGTCATGGCGATGATTTCCGGTATGGTCTCGGTGGCCTTGGGGGTGAAGTGCGGGCGCAGGTTATTTAGCGCGTCCATGTCCTCGAAGTGCCGCGCGGCGTATTTTTCGGTGAGCTCCTTGACCGTGATGCCGAGCCGGTTGGCGTGGTTGATGATATTGTCCTCGACGTCGGTGATATTTTCCACGTGCCTGACCTTATAATCGCGGAACTCAAGGTACCGCCGCACGACATCGAAAAAGATATAGCTCAGGGCGTGCCCGATATGCGAGTCGCTGTAGGGATTGATACCGCAGACGTACATCGTGACCGTATCACCGAGGGGTTTAAACTCTTTTTTCTGGCCGGTCAGGGTATCAGTGATTTTCATCTTTTTCCGCCTTCTATGAGCGCTACCGCCATCACCGCGATGCCTTCGCCCCGCCCGATGTCCCCAATCCCGTTATTTGTGGAAGCCTTGACGCTGATGTTTTCCATTTCAATACCCAGGACATGACCCAGGTTGTGCCGCATATCGTCGATATACTCTCGGAGGCGGGGTCTTTCCGCTACCACGGTGGCGTCGATATTGACTACCTTGTAACCGCTTTCTTCCAGCTTTTCCACCACCTGCTCCAGCAAAACGATGCTGGAAATGCCTTCGTACTCCGGCTCGCCGGGGGGGAAATGCTGCCCGATGTCCCCCAGCGCCGCCGCCCCCAGCAGGGCGTCGATGACAGCGTGGGCGAGGGCGTCGGCATCGCTCCAGCCTTCCAGGCCTTTGTTAAAGGGTATCTCAACACCGCCCAGCACCAACTTCCGCCCTATCACCAGGGGGTGGACGTCATAACCGATACCGATACGCAAATTAACGTTCCTTCCACAAGACCTCGGCTATGGCGAGGTCGGCCGGGGTAGTTATCTTTATATTATCATAGGAGCCGGGGTAGAGCTTAACCTTATAGCCGGCCTTTTCCACCAGCGAGGCGTCGTCAGTGGCTTCGCCAGGGGCGTGCGAGTAGGTATTTTGAATAATATCGATGCGGAAGACCTGCGGGGTCTGGATGGCCCTCAGATCTTGACGTGGGAGCGTCTGGCGCACGATATCGTCGGAGCCGGCGACCTTTACCGTATCTGTCACGGGGACGGCGGCCGCCGCGGCTCCGGTCTCCCTGGCCGCCTCAAGCCCCTTAAGGATGAGGCCGTTGGTGATGAGCGGCCGAGCGCCGTCCTGGATTACGACCCAGGCCGCATACTTGAGGCATTTGAGCCCCTCTGCCACCGAGTCCTGCCGCTGCTTGCCGCCCGCGCAAACATCGGTGACTTTAGACCACCCCTCCTCCGCGACGAGGCGGCGGCACTTTTCGATATTCTTTGCGCTAACTACGACGACTATCTGGTCGATAGCTTGGCACTTTTCGAAGGTATCAATGACCCTGGCGAGGACCGGCCGCCCGGCGAGGAGCGCGAACATCTTGTCCGTGCCGCCCATCCTTTTACTTTCCCCTGCCGCGGCAATGATGGCCGAGACTTTTTCTTTATTAGTCATAGAGATTTTTTTCTACCTTACCCCCTTACCCCCTCTCTTTCAAAGGTGAGGGGGAGGAGAAAAAGAGGGGCTTCGCCCCTCTTAGACTACCCTGCTAATACTACCTGATCTCCTCCAGTATCGCTTTCATGAGGTCGATCTCCGCCTGTTGCGACGCGATAATCTGCTGTGTAAGTTCCTCAATCCGCGGGTCGGTTATCGACGCCTCTTCGCTCATGAGAATGGCTCCGGCATGGTGCGGTATCATCGAACGCAGGAACTCTTCGTCGCCGATGCCTGTCTGCTGCCGGATGAAAAGAAAGGCGACCATAAAAACTGCAACGCTGCCTGCCAGGACCCCGATAATAATTTTCTTGCTGCCGTACATCGACCACATGAGGGCAATTTCTATCACGAGCATCGGCGTGGTCATGATGGCGGCCATATAAAGCTGGTTCAGGTTGAGAATGACGTTTTCCCGACGGTCGACCATGGCGTACATGAGGAAATACATGGCGATGAAATGCAGGACGGCCATCAGGAGCAAGCGTAAATACATGTGCTTCATGTGTCCGGGCTTCATTGTTGGCTTTTCCATCGAGGCGTGCATCTATGTTCCCCCTTTACCGCTTTTACCTCTCCCCTCTTAAATACCCTCTTCTTTATCCCCGCCCTTCCCGGCCATCAGTCCCCGATTCACCGCTTCCCTGAGCGTACCGACAGCGATAATTTCCAGGTCCTTCGGAGGATTTATATTGATACCCGTTTTAGGGATGATGCAGCGTTTAAAACCGAGCCGGGCGACTTCCGCGAGGCGGCGGTCGAGCTGGCTGACGGCGCGGATCTCGCCGCTGAGGCCGACCTCCCCCACTGCCGCCGTCTGCGGCATCAGGGCGGCGTCCCGGTAGCTGGAGGCAATCGCTAAAGCCATGGCGAGGTCGGCGGCAGGTTCGCCTACCTTGAGGCCGCCGGTGACGTTCACGAGGATGTCCTGCGCCGCCAGCTTCAGCCCCACCCGCCGGGAGAGCACAGCGGCTACCATTAATAATCTATTAAAATCCACCCCGTTGGCGGTACGCCGCGGCTGCCCGAAGGCGTTGAGGGTCGTCAGGGCCTGTATCTCGACCAGTATCGGCCGGCTGCCCTCGATGACCGGCACGACCGCCGAGCCGACCGTTTCCGTCCCGCGCTGGGAGAGGAACGCCAGCGACGGGTTGGCGACCTCGACCATGCCCTGCTCTTTCATCTCGAACACGCCGACCTCGTTGGTGGAGCCGAAGCGGTTTTTCACACATCTAAGGAGCCGGTAGGCGCTGAACGGCTCGCCTTCGAGATAGAGGACGACGTCGACGATATGTTCCAACACGCGCGGTCCGGCGATAGCGCCTTCCTTGGTGACGTGGCCGGAGATAAAAACGGGGACGCCGGAGGTCTTGGCGAACTGCATCAGCCTCATGGTGCACTCGCGCACCTGGGCAACGCTGCCCGCGGCCAACTCCATGCCGGGGGCGTAGACCGTCTGGATGGAATCGACGATGACCAGGGCCGGGGCGGCCTGCTGCGCCTGCTCGAGCACGCGCTCGAGGTCGGTCTCCGCCATGATATAGAGCCCGGCACCATCGAGGCCGAGTCGGTCCGAACGGAGCTTGATCTGGCGGGCGGTCTCCTCGCCGGTGACATAGACCACACGGCTGTCGTCGCCGGCGATAGAGGCGGCGGCCTGGAGGAGGAGGGTCGATTTACCGATACCGGGGTCGCCGGAGATGAGGACCAGAGAGCCCGCCACGATACCACCGCCCAGCACGCGGTTGAATTCAACGATAGGGAGCTGACGGCGTTCGGCAGACTCGATATCCACCTCGGAGAGCTGTTGAGGCGACGTGAACGGGGCGGAGGGCCGGGCTAAAGCCGGCTCAGCACGGACGGTCATCTCCACGAAGCTGTTCCACTGCTGGCAGTCCGGGCAGCGGCCGAGCCACTTGAGGCTCTCCTTGCCGCACTCCCGGCAGACGAAGACGACGCGGTCCGCGGGTTTACTCACAGGTAGAGTTTAGTATTTTTGAGGGCGGAGTTCAACCTCTCCCTCTTGGTCTCCCTCTCCGTACACAGAGAGGGAGAAATGATCCGTTATTTGTTATTCGTTTTTCGTTTTTTTTATTTTTAGTTTGTAGCTAAAGTGGTGATTTTCGTAGCTGTTACTCGTTTCCAACTTTATGTCGAGTTAGCTTCAACTGCCGGTTATTCGTTTCCAACTTTATGGCAAGTGACCTACGCTATCAAGTTGTTAAGATACGGAGTAAGGTACGGTAATAGTATATATCCAAAAAGGGGAAGAGGGAAGGGGAAAATGTCGCGGGTGGCTTACCTCTCCCTCTTTAGTTCTCCCTCTCCGTACACAGAGAGGGAGAAAGAGATGATATAATTGGTAACGCTGGTGAAAACTTAATGGATTCATGAATGAGACCGAGGCGCTATGGAGACCAGAATAAAACCGAGGAAATCATTATTGGTACTGGCTATCTTCGTGTTATTACTTGGCGGCTGTGGTATTCCATCTACACCACCAGTGCCGGCAGAAACACCTTCACCAACACTCACGTCTATCGGAGGTGTACCCGTTACGAGCGCATCCGCGATTACATCACCGCCACCCAGTATGGAAGGTATCAATACTCATACGGAAGTATATGGCACAGGCGCTGACCCCAATTTAATCACGCTTGGCCCCAAATTTGGCAGTCATCCAGACTGGAAAACCTATGCTGGTAAGCGCGGCATGGAATTCGAACTTCCTCACGGAACACCGGTGCTGGCGCCTATCGACATGGTGCTGATAGGTTTTTCTAATAACAGCGCTAACTATCGGATTCAAGAGGGACAAAAAAATACTCCATACAATGATTTGTTATTATGCTTCGAGTCTGCCAGTCCTGATTGGCCAGGTATGATTATCGTCGTTTATCATTTATACAGCTCGCCGCTGTTAATTGGGCACTATCAAAATCCGGATTGTAGTGAATGTGAAGAATGGGGAAGTAATGTCCAGGCCCAGGGACACCTTTTCTTCGAGTATAGCGATGAGGTGATTACCGGAAAAGGTAACGCGGGTGCATGCGAGGCTTTAATCGGATACACGGTAAAACGCGGGGAACTCATTGGATTCGCTGGCAGTGTGGGTACTCACTCCATGGCCCCCTTTTGTTTTAAAGTATCACATACATCAGAAAATCCGACCGTTCAAAAGGGAAACAGCTATCTTCATTGGGTTCAACCTAGCGCGTTCTTTTATTGGATGAGTTATAGTCTTGATGCGAATTTTCCCAGCGGAGTGCTGGCTTATCCTTTCGAATGTGATGGTTATCAGCTTCCTCCTGAACAACATAATGTTAATTTCAAATACTCTGTAAATAAACAATAAAAAAGAGGAAAGCACCAAATCAATCTCCCATAAAAAGTAAGAAATCTTAACTCCCCTTCCCAGGGAGGGAAGCTGATTTACTGATATTTGAAAAGGGAGTGCGCCAGCGAGAGCGTGGGAGAGGCGAAATCCTCCTCACTCCCCCTTTAACAAGGGGGACGAAATACGCGTAAAGGGAGTGCGCCAGCGAGAGGGGCGAAGCCCCTCTCAAATTTTATTCCCCCTCTCCAGCCAGAGAAACTCACGGGAAGCCCGATGGAACGGGCTGGAGAGGGGGATAAAGGAGGTGAGTACTAAATCAACCGTAAGCAAACAGAACGGTGATGGCTTAAGATGGTCATCATTGAGCCAGGCGGTTAATACACGCCGTAATCGTAAACGGCTTCCATCATCGCCCGCAGGTTATCGGGGTTGCCCTCGTTCATACCGGCCGCGCCGGTCAGGATGTAGCCGCCGCCCGGGGCGCAGGTCTCGATAAGCCTACGGCAGTACTCCTTGACCTCTTTCGGCGACTTCGTATACAGATACGAAGACGGGACGTTGCCGGCGATGCAGGCAGAACCACCGAGGACCTTCTTCGCGCGCCCCATGTCGATGTCCTCGAAGCTCCATAGCATCGAAGAACGGGGCAGGTCCTTGATGACCTCGAGACGGGCGCCGTACCTGCCCTCGGCGAAGGGGAAAGGCACCAGCCCTTCCCCGATCATTCCCATCAGCACGCGCCGGAAGGTAGGCCAGTAAAAGGTCTCGAACTGCCTGGGCGACATAAAGCCCTCGTCGCCTTTATGGAGGGGCATAAAAACCATCGGTGAGCCGGTAACGTCCGCCATCGCCACGGTGGAGGCGATGGTCTGCGGGACTATCCTCTCCATGGCTTCGTGGAGCCATTCCGGCTGGCGGTACATGTCCATGACCATGCCCTGGGTGCCGCGCAGCATATCGACGACGTTATCGAAAGGGGCGCCGCCCATCGCCGCGCCGCGCAGGTTCGGTATGCCGGCCGCGAGGCAGGCAAGATTGATGCCGGCGATGGCCTTCTGCCATTTGATGACCTCTTTGCCGGCGGCGATCATCGTGCGGAAAGCCCTGGAGACTTCGGGATCAGCCATGGCGGCGTAGAAAGGCAGCGGCACGCTCATCGTGCCGGTCATCGGGGGGAGCTTGCGGAGCGGTTCCAGCGCCCCGACGATACGCGGCAGGAACACGCGCCACCAGAAATCGGCGGGGTTGCTTAAAAAGGCGGGGTACTCGTCGGCCTTCATATACTCCTTCTCCACAAACTGGTAGAGGGAGGCGTTGTCCGGCAGACCGTGACCCGGCCACTTATGCAGGCGGTGGTCGGTCATTTCCAGGGCCTTGCCGGGGAAGACCAGCGACGGGCCGGTGAAGGTGTCCATGTCAAACTCGGCGATGAACTTGAGGTAGGCTTTTCTCAGCTTCGTGAAGTCGTACATGACTTCCTTGAGGGTATAGCCGGCAATGCGGACGGGGAAGACGCCGGAGGGCAGCATGCAGGGGACGCGGTCGGGCTCTTCCAGCTTGATAGCCTTGATGAAGCGGGTCGTCCGCTCTTTGTAAAGTCGCTCCGCCTTTTGGCTCTTGAATTTTACGTCCGGGGAGAGCCATCGCTTAAAACGCTCCTCGCGTTTCTGCTGCCAGGTAAGCTTGTTCCAGTTAGCGATGCCTTCCATAGTAACCTCCGGTTAATGACCAATAACCAGGATACAAGTTCCAAACAAATTCAAAATAACAATAATCAATAAGTGTTTGGATATTTAGATTTGTATATTGTTTCGTTAGTGTCTCTTGTGATTTGGTGATTACTTATACTTCCCGTACTCTTTGGCGGCGGCCATCATAGCGCGGAGGTTCTCCGGCTTAGCCATATCGAATGTAGAGCCGCCGGTCAGGATATAGCCGCCGCCCGGGGCGCAGGTCTCGATGAGCTTGCGGCAGTAATCCGTCATCTCTTTTTCCGTGCCGGTGTAAGCTATAGAAACAGGTACGTTGCCGGCGATGCAGGTCACGCGGCCGACCGTCCGCTTGGCGTTGGCCATGTTCGTGTGGTCGAACATCCAGATGCAGGCCGACTTAGGCATATCTGATATATATTCGAGCCTGCGGTTATAGGCACCCTCGGCCACTGGCATGGGAATAAGCCCTTCCTCGACCATGGCGAGGAGAAGGCGGCGGAAAGTCGGCCAGTAAAAGACCTCGAACTGTTTATCGGACATAAAGGTGTCGTCGCCCTTATGCAGGGGCATCATGATAACCGGGCAATCGGCGCCATCAGCCATGGCGACCGCCCCCGAGAGCAGGCCGGGCAGGACGAACTCCATGCCCTGGTGGATCTTGTCCGGCTGGCGGTACATGTCCATGACGATGCCGTGGGTGCCGCGGAGGCTATCGGCAAAGACATCGAAGGGGGCGACCGCCAGGCCGCCGCGGAATACGGGAAAGCCCTTAGCTTTGGCCGCCGCGGTGGTCGCGGCGGCAGCTTTATTCCAGGCCGGCACATGCTTACTGGCCTCGTTGATGGCCTTGAATGTGGCCTGAAAATGGGGATCGAGGCACATCATCATCAGACGCTCGGGCAGTCCCTGGTAGGACGAAAAAGAGGGCAGGTCTTTAAACGGCTCGAAGACACCCATGGTGCGCGGCAGGAGCTTGCGCAGCTGGAAATCGAAGGGGTCTTTCATAAAAAGGTCGTACTCGTCGGCCTGCATATAGACGCCCTCGACGTACTGGTAGGAATGGGCGTCGTCGGGCAGGCCGTGGCCGGGCCATTTCATCGTCCGGGCGCCTAAACACTCGTTGACCTGCGCCTGGAAGAACAGCGTGCCGTCGAACGTGTCCGAGTCGTACTCGTCAACAAATTTCAACCAAACCTTTTTCATCAGGGCGGGGTCGTACATGACCTGCTTGAGGGGGACGCCGGCGTTGAAGGCGGGGAACCAGCCGGTAGGTATCATGCAGGGGACGCGGTCGGGGATCTCCATTTTGGCGGCTTTGGCCAGGCGCGAGGCGCGGGCTTTATAGCCCTTCTCCGCCTGCCGGCTGACGAACTTGACGTCGGCGGGGTTGATCCACTTATCGAGGCGGAGGTCGCGTTTCTGCTGCCAGGAAAGCCGCGACCAGTTAGCGGGACGTTGGAACATTAAAATCCTCCGAATAAAATCCCAATAACCAAGATACAAATTCCAAACAAATATCAAACCTCAATAACCAATAATCAAGTGCCTGGACATTGAAATTTGAATATTGGATATTGTTTGGTCATTGTTTCTTGAGATTTGGTTATTTTTTGACGCCGTACTCGGCCGCGGCCTCCATCATGGCCTTGAGGTTCTCGATCTTGCCGTTATCGATGCTGGCGCCGCCGGCCAGGATAAAGCCGCCCCCGGGGGCGCAGTCGGCAATAAGCTTTTTACAATAGTCCTTGACCTGTTTAGCGGTGCCCTTGATAACGATAGAGGTGGGCACATTGCCGGCGATACAGCAGATGCCGCCCAGGATTTTCTTGGCCTCTTTCATATCAGTCTGGTCGAAGTACCAAACGACGCCACTCGGCGGGGTATCGGTGATCTGCTTGAGCCGGTGGGTATAGCGCCCCTCGGCGAAGGGCATCGGCACCAGGCCTTCGTTGATCATGGCCAGGAAGAGGCGGCGCAGCGTAGGCCAGTAAAACTCGGCGAACTGCTTGTCCGACATGAACGCGTCGTCGCCCTTGTGCAGGGGCATCATGCAGATGGGGCTGGCCGAAATCGGGAAGTTTTTAATGTTGGTATCGATAGTCCACTGCAGGTAGCGTTCCATCGCCTCGTGCAGCTTCTTCGGCTGGCGGAAAAGGTCGCGGGCAATGCCCTTGGTGCCGCGCAGGGCGTCGGCAAAATGGTCGAAGGGCGCCCCGGCCATCATGCCGCCTCCCCACATGGACGGATAGCCCTGGGCCCGGATATAGTTATTGATCTCCATGCCGGCATCCATCCACTTTTTCTGCTCGTCCACCAGGCCCAGGAGGGTCTCGAAGGTCTTGCGGATATCCGGGTCGGTCAGGGCCATCAGCCAGAAATTGCCCATGATGGCGCTGAAAGGCGGCAGCTTGCGGAAGGACTCGAAGAGGGGGGTGGTGCGGGGCATCATCACTCGAAGGTTATAATCGGTGGGGTCGAGCATGTACCGGTCGTACTCGTCCGGCAGCATGTACTCGCCTTCGACGAACTGGTTCATGGCAGCGGTGACGGGCAGGCCCAGGCCGGGCAGCTTGGTTTGTTTAGAGCGGACCACCTCGGCTACCCTGCCGCAGGGGATAAAGCTGGGCCCGCTGAAAATGTCCATGTCCCCGAAGGCCTTCATGTACTTTTTCCAGATAGCATGACCTTTCTTGTAGTCGTACATGAGCTCGTGGAAAGAGGAGCCGCCCCAGTAGGCCGGGAAGTTGCCGGTGGGCAACATCACGGGCACGCGGTCGGGCTCCTCCAGCTTGATGGCCTTGATAAAGCGGGTCACGCGCTGTTTATAGAGCTTCTCCGCCTCCTTGCTGACGAACTTGACATCGATAGGATTGAGCCAGCGGTTGAAGCGTTCCTCGCGTTTTTCCTGCCAGGTCATGGCCGCCCAGGCTTTTTTAGCTGCCGTTTTAGCTGCCATCTTGATACCTCCCTAATAATTACCGTATTCGCTGGCCGCGTCCATCATGGCGCGCAGGTTGTCCGGGTTGCCGATATCCAGGTAGGCGCCGGCGGTGAGCATATAACCGCTGCCCGGCGCGCAGGTTTCGATGAGCCGCCGGCAGCGCTCTTTGACTTCTCCGGGTGTGCCGGTGACCATCAGCGAGACGGGTACGTTACCCGCGATGCAGGTGTGCCCGAGGACTTTTTTGGCTTTGGCCATGTCCATGTGCTCGAAGAACCAGATCGTCGAGCCGGCGGGCATGTCCTTGATGATGTCCAGACGGGGCTCGTAATTACCTTCGGCGAAGGGCATCGGCACGAGGCCTTCATTAACGAGGCCGATCATCAGCTCTCTTAAAGTAGGCCAGTAGAACTCGGCGAACTGTTTATTGGACATGAAGCCGCCGGTGCCTTTGTGCAGGGGGATGAAGACGATCGGGCAGGCGGCGGCGTTGCCGGAGGCGACCCCCTCGCTGATGGCTATCGGCGTTAACCTGGCCATGGCCTGACGCAGCTTGTCCGGCCTCTTGAACATGTCCATCATGATGCCGCGCGTGCCCCTGAAAAAATCGCCGACCATGTCGAAGGGTGCCTGGGACATACCGCCCCAGACGTTGGGGAAACCGGCGGCCAGCGCCGCCCGGCTCACCTCGCCGACAGCCCCCGCCCACTTCATGGTCTCCTGGCCGGCGGCGAAGAGCGTCTCGTAGGCCCGGCGAATATCCGGGTCGGCGAACTGCGC
>JBFYTX010000018.1:0-5174 GCA_041300345.1 Dehalococcoidales bacterium
CAAGGGGCCCCCGCCGCACGAGCACGATGAGGATGAGATCCTCGGCTTCTTCGGCAACGATGCCGCTAACCCCTACGATCTTCACGGTGAGGTAGAGTTCTGGCTGGGCGACGAAAAGCAGACCATCACCAGAAGCGCCATGGTCTTTATCCCCGGCGGGATGAAGCACTCCCCGCTTCTTCTAAAGCGCGTGGACAAGCCTATCTTCCATTTCTCGGTCGTCACCGGCGGCCGGTGGATCATGAAAGACGTCAAGCATGAAGTGCCCAAATCCGGATTCAGTAAATATGTGGTGACGGAGCTCAAAGAGCCAGAGGAGAGAAAGAAGAAAGCGCCGGTCTATAACAAATACGCTAAGCGCGTCCTCTGGATGGACGAGGACGTCGTGCCCGGGGCCTTCAATATGAACGTCTCCTGGTATCTCAAGGCCGGCACGACCATCGACGATAAGCCTCATACCCACGAACACGATGAAATAATCGCGTTCTTCAGCAACGACGCGTCGAGGCCTTACGACCTCGGCGGGGAGATAGAGATATGGATGGGGAACGAAAAACAGACGATCACGGGGTCGTGTATGATATTCGTTCCCGCGGGATTGGTTCACTGTCCCCTGATTTTGAGGCGCGTCGGCCGCCCTATCTTTCACTTTACGGTCGTCAGGGCGGGGCGCTATATTAAGAACGAAGACATCAAATAAAGAAATTGACTTTTAGATTCGTTAAAGCAATAATAAATAAACCCCGCAAAAAACATTCTCATTCTTTAGTTAAAGGAGCGTCCCATGTCTGAAAAAGTCAAGCTGGAAGTGCTCAACCCGAGAGGCGTCATCGAGGCGAAAAAGGCCTACGCCCCCAGCCCGCGCCTGAAAGACCTAGCGGGGAAAAGGGTGGGGCTTTACTGGAACAGCAAGCACGGCATGGATAACTTCTATGCCGCCTTCGCGGAAATGCTGAAAAAGAGATATCCCACGGCCACCACTAATCTACTGAAAGGGGCGTTCCTGATCCGGGAGGAGGATGCCCAGGCCTGGCAGGACAAGATAGACACTTTTGTGTACGGGGTCGGCGACTGAGGGTCGTGCACATTTGTCGGCGTGGCCGGCACGGTGAAACTGGAGAAAATGGGCAAACCGGGGGTGTTCATCAACTGCAATACCTTCGACGACGACGCGAAATCGGCCTCGATGGACAACGGCATGCCGGCGGTGCGCCGCGTGAAAATAAGCTCGGCGGACTTCTATAAGCTCAGGGGCAAGGTCGAGACCATCCGGCCCCTCGTGGAAAGCGTGTTTGACCAGCTCATCGACGCCCTGATAAAACCACTCACCGCCGAAGAGAAAAAACTGCCGCAGGAAAAGGGCGACGAAGACGGTCCGCCGCGGATAACGATAAGCGGGGACTCTTACGCAGAAGCGGCCGAGGAGTTCAACCGGAGCTACCTCGAGAGAAGATGGGGCGACGGCCTGCCGCTGGTCCCGCCGACGCCGGAACGAGTTAAGTGGATGCTCTCCGGAACGACACGCGCCCCCGGAGAAATAATCGGCAACATTAACCCCAAGCAAGGTGTCGCGACCGTCGAAAAAATAGCTATTAACGCAGTGATGGCCGGGGCAAAGCCGGAATACCTGCCGGTGATAATATCCGCCATCGAAGCCATGACCGACGAGAATTTCGATGACCTCCATGTACTGGCGTCGGCAGGCTCCTTCAACCTGCTGATCATCGTCAGCGGGCCGCTCGGCAAAGAAATAGGCATGGAAGCCGGCATCGGGTTCCTCGGGCACGGCTGGCGGGCCAACAACACCATCGGCCGCTCGGTGCGCCTGGCGACGCTCAACATAGGACGGACCTGGCCGGCAGTCAACGACATGTCGCTCATCGGGCGTACGCCGGGCCACACCTTTTTCACCTTCTGCGAAAACGCCGCCCTCTCGCCGTGGCAACCCTACCACGCGGGACGGGGATTTAAAGCCGGAGACAGCTGCGTCACGGTGGCATCGATATACGGCACCGGGCCGCTCCAGCACATGTACGGCGGGATGATAGGCACGTGGACGGCCCCGGAGATCCTCGACCGTATAGTCAACGATATCAAGACGAGAGACCGTCGCGGCATTTGTCCGCCGGGGGTAGGGGCAGCTCTCAGCTCCGGCTGGGGCACCAAAGGCGTGGGACAGGTGCCCGGCTCCGGGGAAGGGGCAAGCAAGCACTATATCATCCTCTTCCCGGAACTCGCGGCGGAGCTGAAAAAGATGGGTTTCGACCAGAAGAGTCTCCAGGACGAGGTCTATAAGCGCACATCGGTGCCCTACGAAGAACTCAACGAAATGGAAATAAAAAGCATCAGGAAAGCTATCGAACTCGGCGTTGTTCCTGGGGAGCGCCGGTCAGTCTTCGAGCAGGCTTTAAAGCCGGGAGGCAAGGTGCCGGTGATGATCGAACCGGACGACCTTTCATTTTTCGTGGCGGGCGGGGCGCCCGGATGCGCGTTCTCCTTCGACTACCTCCGGATACCTCCGTATAACCATACCGCGATACTGACGAAGAAAATAACGGGAGCAACGTTAACGAAAGCGGGAAAGTAACAAGCCAGGAGTATAAAATGTCTGACTGGGACGCGATTATCATCGGCGGTGGACCGGCGGGACTGACGGCGGGACTATATCTATGCCGGGGAGGCTGGCGCACGCTGCTGCTGGAAAAGGGGAGCGTCGGCGGGTACATCATGAACGTGGAAACAATCGAAAATTACCCCGGTTTCCCCGACGGCGTCATCGGTTCCCAGCTAGCCATGGAGATGAAAAACCAGGCGGTCAAGTACGGGCTAAAGATAGAGCGCAGCGAGGTCATCGCGGTGCAGGCGTCACCGGACAGGAAAAGCGTGACCGGCAAGGGAGGCGAAAGCTATACGGCTCCAGCGGTCATCCTCGCGGGGGGTTCCACTCATAAAAAGCTGGGGGTGCCGGGGGAGGAAGCTCTCAGCGGCAAGGGCGTCATCTACTGCGGCTTTTGCGACGGCGGGGAGTTCCTCGACCAGACGATTGTTGTCTGCGGGGGAGGCGACGCCGGCATCACCGAGGCGCTCTACATGGCCAACATCGCGGCGAAAGTCATCATCATCGAGGCCATGCCGTCGCTCACGGCCTCGGCGATATTAAGTGACCGGGCAAAAGAAAATCCCAAGATAGAGATCTTCACCGGGGTCAAAGTCACGGCGATAACCGGCGGCGAGCACGTGACGGGCATCGCAATCGAGGGGGAGGGCGGCAAGAAAGAAACGATAGCGACGGACGGCGTCCTGGTGCACATCGGGCTCGACCCCAACACGGACTACCTGAAAGGGACGGTGCCTCTGGACGGGCAGGAGCAGGTCAAAGTGAACCAGCAAATGGAGACAGATGTCCCGGGCATCTTCGCGGCGGGGGACATCAGGAGCGGCTCGCCCCGGCAGATAAGCGCCGCGGTGGGAGACGGGGCGATCGCGGCCATTGCGGCGCAGAGGTTTTTGCAGAAACTAAGCAAATAGCGCTTTGCCCCACTTCAACTTCCAATATTTAGTTTTAGCCCCATGGATAAAGACGTCTATTTCCACAAAACGGTCATCCTGCACGCCGGAAGACAGACTCTGCAACTACGGACGTCGCAGGAACTGTTCAGCAGCCACGATATAGATACGGGCACCAGGTTCCTCCTGCGCAGCATCGTCCAGGCGGGGTACCGACCAAAGCTTATCCTGGACGTCGGCTGCGGCTACGGGCCGCTCGGGCTGATGCTGAAAAAGGTATATCCTGAAAGCAGAGTTCACATGATAGACCGCGACGCCCTGGCCGTGGCCTACGCGCGGCAGAACGCCGACCTTAACGGTTTAAAAGGAGTAGAGATTTACGGCGGCCTTGGCTACGACGATCTGATGGGGAACGACTACGACCTGATAGTCTCCAATATACCGGGGAAAGCGGGTGAGGGGGTCATCGCCTATTTAGTAAGGGAGGCGCGCTACTATTCAACGCAGGGAGGAATGGTAGCGATCGTAGTGGTGGAGGCGTTAGAGTCTATGGTGGCAAAGTTACTGAAAGACACTCATGGATGCGAAATCATGCTTCAGCAAAAAAGGACGGGGCACGCGGTCTTTCACTACAGATTTAACGGAAAACCGGAGCCAGCGAAGCCCGAGTTGAGTGCCTTAAACCGGGGTGTATACCACAGGGACAAGATAAAGATCCGACTGGATGACCTGGAATACACGATGCAGACGGCCTACGGCCTGCCGGAGTTCGACTCCCTGAGCTACAGCAGTGAAATGCTGATAGAGGCGTTGAAAAAAATCAAAGGGCAAGATATCCAACGAGCCTCGGTCATCAATCCGGGGCAGGGACATGTAGCGGCCGCCCTGTACAAACTCATCAATCCGGAAACGATAGAGCTGGTTGACAGAGACCTGCTGGCTCTCCGGTACACTCAATTAAACCTCATCCTAAACGCGTGCCCGCCGGAAAGAATAAACACGTCGCACCAGGTGGGACTGCAAAGACAGGCCGGGGAAAAGCTCGACCTCATCACGGGCGTATTAAGGGACGAAGGCAGAGAGGCCGATCTATGGGCATTACATCAGGCAGCGGAGGAGCTTACGCCCGGAGGCATGATGATCATAGCCGGCGGGTCGACGGCGATAACGAGGCTTGCATCCGCTATCGAGGGAGAGAAGCGACTGCGTATCAAAGTGCGGGAGCGGCGGCGGGGCTACAGCCTGCTGATGCTGGAGAAAGTGAAGTAACTGCTCAAGTAGTTCTTTCATACTCACCCTATTAATCCCCCTCTCAAACTGACCCATATATTTCACCGATTTTCCTTAGGTTTGAGAGGGGGAAAGTCTTGAGAGGGGGCTGCGCCCCCTCTCGCTACGCACTCCCCTGTTACTTAATAAGCGAATTATCACTCACCGGATAAAATGCTATAATCAGAGCGAATATTATTTTTGCGGAGGGAATGAATGCATGTTTTGATATTATCCGGCAGCCGGAACCGCAAGGGGCAGACGGCGCGGGCGATAAAAGCCATTCAAAAGGGAGTCAGTGAGGAGAAAAGCAAGAGTGAGGCAATTTTCCTGACCGAGCTCAAGCTGGAGCGCTGCCGGCCGTGCGAGGCGGACGGGTGGGGGCTCTGCCGCAAAGA
>JBFYTX010000002.1:0-15366 GCA_041300345.1 Dehalococcoidales bacterium
TGTTTCAATATTCTGTTGTGATACTAATATACAGGATACGGAAATGAAAATCAAGCGGCTCTGGATATTTCTAGTTGGCTGTTCTAGATAATACCTCACCCCCTTACCCCCTCTCCAAACAGCGCCATTGTTGATGTTGTTTTTTCTTTTGTTTGGAGAGGGGGAAGAAAAAAAGAGGGGGCTTTCGCCCCCTCTCCCTACGCACTCCCTCTAGATAAAGGGTGTTTAAGAGGGGTGAAACCCCTCTTATTTTTCCTCCCCCTTCCTTTGGCAAAGGAAGGGGGATAAAGGGGGATGGATTTCAATAAAAGGGACAAAGTGGGGTAAGTTTTGAATTATGAATTATGCACGTAAAACCCGACTAGAAATTCTCACTATGCGGCAGCCGCCTCAGCTTGGCGCGTATACGGGCGATGAACGGCCTGATGCCGAAGGGGACGCGGATGTAGTCGTCGGCGCCGTGGGAAAGCGCCTTCTGCATGGTATCCGCTTCGTATTCCGCGCTCAGCATGATGATGGGGACTTTGGAGTGTTTCCGCATCCTGTCCAGTATTTCCAGGCTGTCCTGCTCCGGCGATATTGTGTCCAGGATGACCAGGTCCGGGTTCAGGCTTTCGAGCATGTTCGCCGCGGCATCGGCGTCGACGACCACGACCGTGTCGAAGCCTTCCTGCTCCAGCGTCAGGTTCAGGAAGCTCGACATGTCCTGGTCGTTGTCCACCAGCAGGATGCGCTGGCGTTCGACCATCGGCGGCGGCTGGTTCTCGTTCTGGTATAGCATTAGGACCGTCTTTCAGTTTTTTACATCCGCGGGGAGCGTGCATTGCCACAGGTGGACGACCATCGGGCCGGTTGCCTCCAGCCGGCTCAGGGCGCCTCCTGTGTCAGCGGGAACGCGGATATCGCGCAGAGCCGGCATGTCCTTGATCATCTCCCATCCGCATTTCGCGTCGGCCCCGTGTCGCTCGCGGAAACGCCGCATGTTTTCCAGGTGCCGGCTGAATGATTTGTTATCTTTCCAGACCAGTATCATATCGTTATCTCAACCCGACATTGTTAAGATAACTGATAAGCCTCACAAATATATCAAAAAGGTCTCTGGAAAAGTTACAAAAAAGTCACGGTCAGCTAGACGTAGAGAGAATTCTGCGATATTGGCTGTTCCTCACCCCCTGTATCCCCCTCTCCAACTAAATATTTTCCCGGTATGGTAAATGCCTCTGGTTGGAGAGGGGGTCGGGGGGTGAGGTTTATCTGAAAACCAGATTTAAATAGCGCCTGGTTATTAAAGCGGCTTGGACATTATGTACCCGATCCCCGGCCGCGTAAGGATATACGTCGGCCTCTTGGCGTCGTCGCCGAGCTTTTTCCTCAACCGCGCTATGTTCACCTGCAGCAAGTGCGGGGCGCCCATGTATTTTTCGCCCCAGACCTTGTCCAGGAGCTGGTCGGGCGTGACCACGCGCCCGGCGTTGAGCGAGATATAGGAAAGCAGCTTGTATTCCGTCGAGGTCAGCTGTAGCTCATCGTTATTGACCATGACCCGGCGTGACGCGAAGTCCACCGTGAGGTCTTTGAAGCGAAAGGTCACGTCCTGGGGGCGTTCCTTGGTCCCGGAGCGGCGCAGGATGGCGCGCACCCGCGCTGCCAGCTCGCTCGCCGAGAAAGGCTTGGTCACGTAGTCGTCCGCCCCGATGTTCAGCCCCTCCACCTTCTCCTTGTCGTCGCCCTTGGCCGTCACCATGATGATCGGCACCTGGGAGAACTCCCGGATGCGCTGGCACACGGTGTAACCGTCCATGTCCGGCATCATGATGTCCAGCAGCACCAGGTCGGGAGTATCCTTCTCGAACGATTTCAGCGCCATGTCCCCGTTATTGGCGATGATTACCTGGAACCCCTCCAGCTCCAGCATGCGTTTCATCATGCGCAGCATGCGGATGTCGTCATCGACTACCAGTATCGTGCTGTTCTTTGAAGCCACTTCACACCTCTCTTACTGGAGAAAGATAGTGTTTTAACACCGTCATCATTTCGCGGCGGCGCTCCTCGCGACCTGTTTTACGATCCTTGGAACACTTGTTATCGGGAGCGTGAACTTGATGGAGCTGCCCTTGCCCACCGTGCTCTCTGCCCAGATCCTGCCTCCGTGGGCCGCCACCAGCCTCTGGCAGATATAAAGTCCCAGCCCCATCCCGTCCGCCCCTGAATAGACCCTCTGCTCGATGCGGTACATCCGGTCGAAGATATTGGTCAGCTCGCCGGCCGGTATGCCCGGCCCGTGGTCGGTCACGCTGACGAGCAGCTCGTTGCCGGACTGTTCCGCAGCTATTTCTATCTCCGTGCCCGGCGGCGAGTACTTGGTGGCGTTGTCGATCAGGTTGTCCAGCACCTGCCGGATGCGCTTGGGATCGATATTTGCCCGCGGCAGTCTTTTCGCGTTCGTGGTGAAGGTATGCCGCTGGTTATCACGGACGGCCGCTTCCGCGGCCACCCCCTCAATGAGCTGGGTCAGGTTGGCCGGTGTTTTTTCCAGGTGGAGCAGGCCCGCCTCCAGCCGCGACGTTTCCAGCAGGTTGTCCACCAGCTTCGACAGGCGGTCGGTCGAGTTGTCGATGGACTTGAGATATTCCTTCGTTTCATCGGTGCTTAGCTTGGCGAAATAGTCCAGTATCATCGTGGAGTAGCCCTTGATGGTGGCCAGCGGGGTGCGCAGCTCGTGCGAGACCGTGGCCAGGAGGTCGCTCTTCATTTTGCTCAGCTCTTCGTACTCGATGACCTTTCTCTCGAGGTATTTCCGTTCGGTGATGTCCATCAGGTTGCCCAATATCGCTTCCCCGCGGGCGTAGTGGATGGGGGCGACCGTCTGCATTACCCATTTGATCTGCCCGGTCTTGGTCAGGATCCGGTATTCGCAGGGATAGGAGCTGGCTTCCCGCAGGGTGAAAACCATGCTCGACTTCACGACGTCGATGTCCTCGATGGCCACCAGGCTGAGCAGCTCCCGCCCCAGCAGCTCGGCCTTGCTGAAGCCGGTGATTTTCTGGAACTGCGGGTTGATGAACTGCAGCTTCTCGTCCTGCACGATATAAATGCCCAGCGGCGAGCTGTGGGAAACGCTTTCTATCAGCTCCTGCGACTGTTTTTGTTCGGTGACGTCGGTTGTCACCGCGATGATACACGGCTCCCCGGCCACGTCTATCCGGTCGGCGGAAACCAGGGCGTTCCGCACTTCCCCCGATTTCGTGCGGAAGACGATCTCCTCGTTTTTCACCCGGCCTCTTTTTTCAATTATCTGGGACAGCCGGTCGCGGTCGTCCGTGTTCGACCAGATGCCGATGTCCTGCGCTTTCCTGCCGATGACCTCTTCGCGGCTGAACCCGGAGACGGCAGTGAACCCGTCGTTCACTTCGATGATCGTGCCGTCTTTGAGCGAGGTGATGGCCACCATGTCCGGTATGGTGCGGAAAGCCTTGGAAAACTTTTCTTCCGACTGCCTTAGTGCGTCCTCCACGGAGAGTCGGGCGATGGTGCTGCCTATTTGTGAGGCGATCGTCTCCAGGCAGTCGCG
This sequence comes from Dehalococcoidales bacterium, assembly GCA_041300345.1. Classification (GTDB taxonomy): domain Bacteria; phylum Chloroflexota; class Dehalococcoidia; order Dehalococcoidales; family RBG-16-60-22; genus JBFYTX01. The sequence continues at coordinate 3,572 of JBFYTX010000002.1, forward strand.
GCCCAGCGGCGGGATCGACTCCCTGGAGTGCGAGCTCACGTTGATGCAGGCGATTACCTCTCCTTCGTATTTGATGGGGACCATGCCCACGGCCAGCAGCCCTTCGCCGCTCAGCGAACGGTCCTGGGTCAGGCCGGTGTCCTCGAATTTTTGATAGGTGGCTTTGCCCGCCATGATGAGACGCGTGTTCGGCGCCTCGGCGTCATAATATGCCACGTTCTTAATGAATTCGGCCGATAGTCCCTGGTGATGGGCCAGCGTTACGCCCCCGGTCTTTTTGTCCGCCAGGTAGATTCCCCCGCAGTCCATCTCGGAAACGGTGATCGCCGCCTCCAGGCAGTACTTGAAGGCTTTTTGCAGCGAGTTCGTCGCGCTGAGCATCATCCCCAGGTTGCGCTCGATGATGATGTTCTCCTCCGCCTGCCCATGCTCGGCGATAGCCCCTAGCCGCTCCGCCACCGCGTCCAGCAGCAGCTTCTCTTCTTTGGAAAACAGGGCGTCGTCCGTCATCGGCGGCAACTTGGCATAACCGACCTCCACCGCGCCTACCCGGGAGCCCAGCACGATGATGTCGGCGGCAATTTTCTGGTCTGTCCTGCGGTAGTTGCCCGTTTTAAAGCTATCGCCGTTCAGGGTGATCTGGGCGAACGCCAGCTCCGGGTGCTGGAAAGCCCTCGGCAGGATATTGACGATCTCGGAGAAATTTTCCCTGACGGTATTGTCCGGCGTCCCGGTAATGCTGGCGATGTCGTAGAGACACCTCAGCTCTTTGACGCGTTTGTCCAGTGTCATCTCTACCTTGCTGCGCTCGTATTTCTCGATGGAGTCCCACTTGCCCTCGCGGTTGATGAGGGCGAACTGGTGGGCGCTGACCGCATCGATGATCTCCGCCGCGCCGCACCTGTCCAGCTCTATGCTGCAGATGGTGAGGTTCCGGCTGGCGGCGTCGCCGTTCCGTCTCCCCATCTGGATGACCGGCTGCCAGTTCTTTTTTTCCAGCCAGTTCATGCCGAACGTGCATCTCAGGCCGTCGTAGCCGCGGGCGGCGGATATTTTAAGCTTCCTGAACCAGGATTCCAGCATTCTTGTCAGGTCGAGCGAGCCGCTTTTGTAGAACCAGTTCGAATAAGAGGAGATCTCCATCTGTCCGTTTTCGAGGTATTTGTCCAGGTTTAACCCGGTTTTTCTTAAGGCCTTTTCCGCCGCTTCTTTATTGATAGGCTCGGAGGTGATCCAGAGGCAGGCCTCGTTGTTTTTGAGCCCCGCTTTGAAGTAGGGCACCAGTATCTCGAGCAATTCGTCCACGTTGCGGTAGAACAGACAGATGCGGGTGCCCCAGGACACATCCCCGATGATCTCGATGCCGGATTTCCGGGTTTCTTTGTCTATCGCGCCTATCGTAATAGCCATGCCAGACCGCTCTATCGTACTAATATTAACGGATCGTATCGATTTCGTCAAGTGTCCAAATCAGGTGAAATGTATGCTATTTGGCTTTTATCCATAAATTATTTGTTCCTCCGGGCGCCTTTCGGTGGCATTTGTTGTGCGCTTTGTCCCCGCACCCGGCCTATTTTTCTATCGTGATATCAAATGTAACCAGCCTTATTTGCGCCGGCTCGTCGCCGGCAGCTTCATCTCCGGCTGCGGTCCTGGTGGTCTCTCCCAGCTCGCTGATGCGTACTTCCCGGAATATCCCCGTCATCTCCAGAGCCACGGCGTAATCGACCGCGCTGAAAACGTCGCCGGTTTCGCCGCGCACGGTGATTATCGTTTCATCTATTTCTATGGATGTGATATCGACTTGCGCCGGAAGCGCCCCGGTGACTGTCTCCAGGTCGCTGGTATAAACGCCCCGCCCCGCGAGCAGCTTCTGATCGGATGCCTGCCAGGCTGCGGTCGCGGCGTTTATCTCCGCTATCGCGTTTTCCGTTTGTGCGTCCTCTCCCGCGAAGAGCGTGGCCAGGCTTAATTCCCGGCTGATATTGGTGAACTCTGTCTGGATTTGAACGTTTTCATCTTTTATTTTATCCAGCGACTGGTATAGCGGATACAGGCCGACGATGGCCACTGCCAGTAACACCTGCGCTATAATGTACCCGGCCGGCGTTGGTTTCCTTATGACCTTGCGGTATTTATCAGCCAGGACGTTGATGTTGATGTCGTGGTATCTCCCGGCTTCTTTTCCGGTCGTTCCGGTCTTTTTCAGCGCCAGCCCCATGTTGACGGTGTATGACGTGGCCGGGAGCTCCGGAGGGCAGTCCAGCGGCGGCGCCGGGACCTCTACCTGGTTTTTGACCTCGGCTTGCAGCAGCCCCCTGGCCGGCGTATCCAGCGCCAGGTCGCCGGTCAGCAGCAGGGGCATCGATGCGTTCAGCCTGCTTTCCGGGTGGTGGCTCTCGTAAAAGGCCGCCGTCTTGGTAAGCTCGCCGGCCAGCCGCATGATGTTGTCTTCGAGCGTAGCCCCTTCGCCCCTGGGGCTGATGCTGTGTATCACGGCGGGGATGCCGCCGGCGATGAAGACGATGTCGAAGCAGTCGGGCTCCAGGTTGACCGCGATAACGTCCGGGCGTCCGGCGGCCCTGGCCAGCGCCAGCGGCTGCAGGTCCATGAGATACGGCTCGATGCCGGCGATTTTCAGCGTCCCGGCCAGCGCGTCCGCGAAGTGCCGCGGCACCCCCAGGACGAAGTACGTCGGCTCCTCGCCCCGGCCGGGTATCGGCTGCCAGGAAAGGTAAAGCTCGTCCATTGGCAGGGACATTTCCTTTTTCGCCGCTCGCCGGATGGCCTCGTCGAGCTGGGCGGGCCGCATTTTAGGCATCTTTATAAAGCGGTAGGTGAAGGACATGCCCGCCAGGCTGACGATGACCCTCTCTTTAGGTATCCCTGTCGATTTGAATAGTGAGGCGATGGCCTCGCCGGCGGCCTGCGGCTGCAGCACCAGGCCATCCCGGACCGCGCCCTCCGGCAGGGTCAGGCTGCCCCATTTTTTCACCCGCCTCCCCTTAGCCGCCAGGACTTTTATACTGCGGTTGCTGATGCTCAGGGTTATCGTTGTCATTCTCCCGCCCCTCCGGTCCCGTCCCCGGCCGCGGGACGGGCATAGACGGCTAGCTCCAGCTTCGCTTCGAACGGCTCGACCTGTTCCTCGGTGTCCGTTGCCCGTTCGATGACCATCGACTCTATAACTAATGTCGGCGGTGTGTCCGTCTCCATCCGGTCGATAAAATCAGCCAGGTTGCTGTAATTGCCTGTGGCGGTGACGCTGAGGCGGAAAACGGCGTATTCCTGGCCGCCGATTTCTTCCGTTGCCCATGGCTGCGTTATCAGGGGTATCGCCTTCACTCCCGCTGCGTCGGCCAGCTTGAGCACGTTATCGATGATCCCGGTGGTACTTATCGGGTCGGGGAAGGCGCCCAGCGCTGTTTCATAGCTTTCCTGCGCTTCGCTCAGCCGCTCCGCCAGGCCGGCCGGCGATGGCGGGATCTGCGCCAGCATTTGCGCCGCCTCCACCGCCCGGGACGTCATCGCCTTGACCTCGCGGCGCTGCTCCAGGTAGTCCGTACCTAAGAAGTAATAGGCGGCGCACAATACCAGCGCCAGTATGATTAATATCCAGTTCCGGGTCTTCAGGTCAGCCTCTCTTTAAACTCCTTCTTTATTCAATTTGCCACGAGATGATGGCGGCGGCGCCGCTATCGATGGATACGAACACATGTATGGTTGTGCCGCCGGCGGCGGTCGTAATTTCATACGTCGCGGTGCCTCCGGTGGCGGTTATTCCGGCGGTCTTGATAAAGCCGTCGCTGCCCGGCCCGCGGTAAGCTATAGCGTAGATATCGTCCGTTACATCGATAATTACCGGGTCGTAGCTGGAGGTATCGTACTGAAGCGTGTCCGCGCCCGCGTTGATGTCCCCGTCGGCGATGATGGATATGGTTTTCAGGAAACCGTCGTCGTCCGGTCCCCGGTAAGCGATGGCGAACAGGTCGCCGGAGACGTTGATGATGTTCGGTTCGTAGCCGCTTGAGGTGTCGAACTCCAGCGTGTCGATTACCGAGTTGCCGATATGCCCGTCAGAGTTGATGGATACTGTCTTCAGGAAACCGTCATTGCCCGCGCCGCGGTAAGCTATGGCGTAGTTGTCTCCCGCTGCGTTGATTAGGCACGGCTCGTAGCCGTTGCTGCCGTCGAACTCCAGCGTATCGATGACCGAGTTGCCGATATGCCCGCCGGCATCGATATACACCGTCTTCAGGAAACCGTCGTTGCCGGCGCCGCGGTAGGCTATGGCGTAAATGCTGTCCGCGACTTTTACGATCGACGGCTCGTGGCCGTTGTACGCGTCATATTCCAGCGTGTCGATGGCCGAGTTGCCGATATGCCCGTCGGCGGCGATGGATACGGTCTTCAGGAAGCCGTCGTTGTCATGACCGCGGTAAGCGATTGCATAAATATTCCCTGATACATTTACTATCGACGGCTCATAGCCTTCGCTGCCGTCGAACTCCAGAGTATCGATAGCCGAGTTGCCGATATGCCCGTCGGCGGCGATGGATACGGTCTTCAGGAAGCCGTCGCTGCCCGGTCCCCGGTAGGCGATAGCATAAACGGTCCCCGTGACATGTGTCAGGCACGGCTCGTAGCCGTTGCTCCCGTCGAACTCCAGCGTATCGATTGCCGGGTTATCGATATGCCCGTCGGCATCAACGGAAACCGTCTTGAGAAAACCGTCGCTGCCCGGGCCGCGGTAGGCGATGGCGTAGACGTCCCCGGAGACGTTGATCAAAGATGGCTCATTGCCGGTTGAGGTATCGAACTCCAGCGTGTCGATTATCCCCTCGGAGATATCTCCACCCGGGCCGTCCCCGGTGGTGTTGGCGGTAACTGTAATATCGACGGTCAAACCATTAATGGTTTCATCCAGCTGGTAAGTCGCCTCGTCTCCGGGCTGGCTTAGCTGTCCGGCCAGGTCGCCGTTAACGAGTCTCCATATGGCGTGTTCGACCCCGGCGTCGGCGGCGCTCTGCTGTTTGATCGCCTCGCCGTAGACCCGCGAGCCGATCAGACCGGTGCCGGCGTAGCCGAGGAACGGCGCCACCACCAGCGAGCCTATCGCCAGGGCCATTATCGCCAGCGGCAGCGCCTGCCCGCTCTGTCCGTTCATTATCCCGGCTCCCCCGTTCTTAAATAGACGCGGTAAGTGCCGCTTTCACTGACCCCGTAGCGTCCCGGCGGCGTAGCGGTTAATGACATCGTCACCAGGCGCGCCTCGATTGTAAAACTGGCGCTGGCGATATTCCGCGCCAGTATCATTTCTTCTGTCTCGGTAATGCGGCGTATCTCCGTGCCGGCCAGCGTGTAGATGACCGACGAGTTGTCTCCCATGGTTAGCGCCAGCGTCGCGCCTCCCGTGGCCGCTTTCGCCCCTTGTCCGTCGATGTTGAACCAGTGGGCGACGTTCTCCAGCTCGTGCGTGGCCGTCAATTGGTCGTTGCCGTACCCGGAAACGTTGAATATCTGGTAGACGGCCGTCCCGAGAAATACGACGATGATCCCGGCCGTGGCTATAGCCACCACCAGCTCCGCTATCGTCATGCCCTTTTGCCCGTTCACCGGTTCACCTTGTAGTCTTCCACCGTGATAATTTCCTCGCCCCCGCGGCTGACGGTGACCGTTATCTTCTGTATGGCGGTATCGCCGCCGGGCACCGCGCTGACGCTGACGTCCAGGCTGTAGCCTTCCGGCGCCGCCAGCAGGGGATAGTCTGTAGCGCCGGGATTATAAGAGTAGCTCTTGGTGTATTCCATCTGGCTCTGCGCCAGCCCCTGGGCGGTGGCCTGGCCGTCATGCTCGCCCACGGCTATCGACCCCGTTGCCAGGCCGGTGGTGAAGGCCACCACCGCTGTCCCCAGTATCGCTATCGCCGCCAGCGTTTCCACCAGCCCCATCCCCCTCTGGCGACTGAGCCTGAGATATATCGTTGTTTTAGATCGTTTCATTTAGTGTATCGACCTTAAGATCGAGTACATCGGCACGATCATCGAGAGCGCGATGAAGATCACCACCAGCCCCACCACTACCGTGAGCGCCGGCTCTATCATCGCTACCAGGCTCTCGAGCCTGCGGCTGACCTTTTTTTCGTAAAAATCAGCCAGCGTGACCAGCGTGGCGTCCATGGCTCCGGTCTTTTCCCCGACCACGGCCATCTCCGCCAGGAGCGGCGGGAAAAGGGGGTTTTCGGCCAGCGGCCGCGCCAGCCCCTCCCCCTGCATCAGGCTGTCCCTGACATCGCTCAGCGCCTGCCGGATCACATAGTTCCGGTTGGTCTGTATAATGATGTCCATGATGGCCGGCAGGCGCAGGCCGGCCTGCAGCAGCATTGCCGTGGTCTGGCAGAAATACTGCATGCTGCGCTCGATGACAATGTTGCCGATGACCGGCATTTTTAATATGAACCTGTCTCTGGCTGCCTTCACCGATGGCTGCCGCATGGCAAAAATAAAGAGCAAAATTACTAGCACCAGCCCGCCCAGCACGTACAACCCGTTATCGAGTAAGAACGTGGCTGCGCCGATGAGTATCCGGGTCATCCAGGGCAGATCGGCCCCGAGCGAGTCGAACAGTCTGATCAGCGGCGGCAGGGCTACCGTGATCAGCAGGATGGATACTCCCACCGCCATGAGTAGGATAAAGATGGGGTAGGCCATGGCGTGCTTGATTTTCCGGTTAACCGTCGCCTGTTTTTCCAGGTAGCCGCCGGCTTGTTTCAAGCCGGTCTCCATGTGGCCGGCCTGCTCGCTGGCTTTCACCGTCTGGACGTAGGTGTGGCTGAACACTTTAGGGTAGCGGCCGAGCGCCTGTGATAGTGACCCGCCCCCCTGGATCTCCTCCACCATAACGGCGATTATCTTCTTTAAGGGCTTGCTGGCGTTCTGTCTCCCCAGCAGTTCCAGTGCCGTGACCAGGCTGATACCGGATTCCACCAGCGTCGCCAGCTGGCTGGAAAAATCGATTACTTCCTGCGTCTTGACGCCGTAGAGGCTCGGTATCAGTTTTTCCAGGCTCAGGCCCGGCTTGGCCTCTTTAAGACTGATGATGCGCTCGTAGCCGGCCCGGTAGAGGGCGCCCTCGGCCAGGCTCTCGGACGCTACCTCGAGCGTGCCTTCGACGATTTTTTTATCGCTGGTGTAGGCCTGGTATTTGTAAGACATTAACCCCTTTGGTGCCGGTCGTCCGGGTAAAATTCAATGATTCAGCTTACGGAGAATACGCTGCGCACCACCTCGCTGATGGAGGTGATGCCCTCTTTGGCCTTCGTCATCCCGTCGTGTTTCATGGTCACCATCCCCTCGCTGATGGCCTGCGCCCTGATCTCGCCGGCGCCGGCGTGGCCGCGCAGCATCTTGCGGATGCTTTCGCTCATGACCAGCAGCTCGAAGATCCCGGTCCGGCCGCGGTAGCCGGTGTTTGCGCAGAGGTTGCAGCCGGCGCCGCGGAACAGCGTGTCCACGTCTTCTTTGAGTTCCTGGCTGAAGGCCTCCTGTTCTTCCGCGGCAAGTTTGTATGGCCCCCGGCAGTTGGGGCAGATGCGCCGCACCATGCGCTGGGAAACTATGGCGATGAGCGTCGATGATATCGATGATGTTTCCGCGTCCAGGTCCAGCAGGCGGAAAAGCACCCCGACCGCGTCGTTGGCGTGTATCGAGGACAGCACCAGGTGCCCGGTCAAAGACGCCTGGATGGCCGTGGTGACCGTGTCGTTGTCCCGTATTTCGCCGATGAGTATCACGTCGGGGTCGTGCCTCATGATCGCCCGCAGCCCGCCGGCGAAGGTGATGCCGGCTTTAAGGTTCACCTGGCTCTGGTTGATGTCCATGAAACTGTACTCTATCGGGTCTTCGATGGTCATGATGTTGCGCTCGTTGCGGTCCAGTTCGTTAATGGACGCGTAAAGCGTCGTCGTTTTGCCTGAGCCGGTCGGCCCGCCCACCAGTATCATGCCGTGTGGCCGCTTGAGTAGCCCCCGGTATCTCTGGAGGACGTCGGCCTGGAAGCCGAGCTCCGTCAGTGTGAAAAGCGCCAGTGATTTGTCCAGTATTCTGAGCGTGACCCTCTCCCCGTAGGGCGTTTCCATCGTGGCGGCGCGGATGTCCACCTCGTTGTTGCCTGCCTTGATGGAGAACTGCCCGTCCTGCGGCCGCCGCTGCTCGGAGATGTCCATTTCCGCCAGGATCTTTACCCGCGATATCAGCGGCGCGTGGATGCTGAGTGGAAAGTTGAACATGTCGTGTAATATGCCGTCGATTCTATACCGGATTCTTAGCCGGTCTCCCTGCGGCTCGATGTGCACGTCCGAGGCCCGGTCCTTGATAGCCTGCGTGACCAGCAGGTTAAGGGCCTCCGTTATCGGGGTGCTGGCGGTGACCGCCGGAGAGTCCCCCGTTTTGTCGGTCTGCGCCGGCGCGAACTGGTCGACCTGTCTCTGGATTGCACCGTCTGATTTATAGTTAATGTTGATGGCGCGCTCGATGTCGGACGGGACCCCCAGCGCCACTTCTACCCTCATCCTGGCCTGGGCCTTGATGTCCTCGATGGTTCGGATGTCCGCCGGGTCGGCCATGACCACCACCAGGGAATCGTTGACGATGTCCATTGGGATGAGCAGGTGCTTGCGCGCCATCTCCTCGGGGATCAGGCGCAGGGCCTCCGGCTGTATGACGTGCCTCTTCAGGTCGATCAGCGGCAAATTGAGCTTGATGCTGAGTATTACCGCCAGCTGCTCGGCCTTGACGGCGCCCTGCCTCAGCAGGATATCGCCCACCGTCCCTCCCTGCTGCCGCTGCTGCGCCAGGGCGTTTTCCAGCTGCGCCGCCGTGATGAGCTTCTCCTCGATGAGCATCTCGCCCAGGCTCTTGGGGGTAGCCCTGTCCGCGATGCGTCCGATGTTGTCGCTAACCACGCACCCGCTCCTCGGCCGTGCCGGCGTTCATCTTTTTCGCCAGCAGTATCGATACCCGGCGCACTATTTCCGCCGGGGCGGCGGGTTTTGGTAAATAGTCGTCGGCGCCTACTTTGATCCCGGTGCTCTTATCGATTTCCTGGGCCTTGGCCGAGAACATCAGGATCAGCACCGATGCGGTGTCCGGCTCGGCCCTCAGCCGGTGGCAGACCTCGAAGCCGTCCATCCCCGGCAGCATGACGTCCAGGATGATCACGTCCGGCGCCTCTTTATGCGCCTTGTTGATCCCTTCCACGCCGTTGGACGCGGTGATTATCTCGTAGCCCTCGTGTCTCAGGGTGTAATCAACGAGCCTTGATATCGCTGGGTCGTCTTCGATGATTAATATTTTTTTTGCCATGACCATTGCCTCCTTTCCCGTGGTAAGGCAGGGTAAAGCTGAAAGTGCTGCCCTGGTTGACCTTGCTTTCCACCCAGATACGCCCCTCGTGCGCATCGATTATTTGCTTGGTGATATATAGCCCCAGTCCCGTCCCGCTGCGGGCCGGGTTTTCTTCCACCCGGTAGAACCTCTCGAAGAGGTGCTTCATCGCCTCCGGTGACATCCCGATGCCGTGGTCGGATACCTGGAAAAGGAGCTCTCCCGGGAGCCCCTTCGCCCTGACCGTGACGCTACCCCCGGCGTCGCTGTACTTGATGGCGTTGCTGACCAGGTTGAAGAACACCTGCCGCATGCGCTCGTCGTCCACGTCCATTTCCGGCAGTGCGTCGGGTATCTCTTCGTTTAGGGTGATGTTTTTGTCCCGCGCCAGCGTCTGGAAGCTTTTGATGGTATCGATCATGGCCTCCCGCAACGCGGTGGGCCTGCGGTTGATCTGGAACCTGCCCGATTCCAGCCGCGACAGGTCCAGCAGGCCGTTGATCAGGCTGCCGAGGTGCTGCGTCTCCCGGTCGATGATCTGGAAAAATTCCTGCTGGGTGGCGGGGTCCGGCACCTGGCCGTTCATGATCAGCTTGGTGAAGCCGCTGATCGATTGCAGCGGCGTGCGCAGTTCGTGAGACACATTGGAGAGGAACTCCGACTTCATCCGGTCGATTTTGCGCAGCTTCTCCTCGGCCTCTTTGCGTACTGTAATATCCCGCATGATGGCGGTAATAAAATATTTATCCTCGGACTTTCTCGTGGAGATTGATACCTCAATCGGCACCTGCGAGCAGTCTTTTCTTTGCCCCTGGGTCTCGAATATCTGGCTGATAACCTTGCCGGGTTCCTGCTGTTTGCTCCGGATGAGCTCCCTGGCCACTTCCTTCCGGGACTGTTCGGGCACGATGATCATGATGGACTCCCCCAGCATCTCCTTTTCCGTGTAGCCGAGCAGCTTTTCCGCCCCCCGGTTCCATACTACGAACCTCATCTGCGAATCGGTGGAGATGATGCCGTCGCTGGAGGTATCGATGAGCTCGCGGTACTTTTCCTCGCTCCGTTTCAGCGCCTCTTCCGCCAGCTTGCGCTGGGTTATCGCCGAGGCCAGTATCACCCAGCCGTAGCGCTTCCCGTTTTCCTCGATCGCCTGCATGCTGACGTCCACCCATACCTCGCCGTACTTGGTGCGGTGCAGCTGTTCCTGCCGGCAGTAGCCGTCGGTCTCCAGCCTCTCGAACCGCCGGTCGTTCTCGCCGGGCAGGTTTTCCTCGATTTCGATGATGTCCCGCAGCTTCTTCCCGATGGCCTCCGCGGCTTTGATGCCGTATGTCTTTTCGCTGATTTCGTTCCAGTGCGTGATTACGTATTGCGTGTCCGTGGCGATGATGCTTTCGTGGATGGAACGGAACGCCGCGTGGGAGAAACGCAGCTCCTCCTCCGTCTTCTTGCGCTCGGTGATGTCCGATACCAGCGTCACCCACCCGTAGTGTACCCCGTTCTCTTCTATCCCCTGTGCGTGCACGTCGACCCAGATTTCGCCGCGGGGCGTCCTGTAGAGCTGCTCCTCGCGGTTGAACCCTTTTTCGATAAGCACTTTCATGCGCGCTTCGTTTTGCCCGGGATAATCTTCCACCATCGTGATGATGTCGCCGACCGGCTTCCCGATGGAATCGGCTGCCTTGACGCCGAACATCTGCTCGCAGATCTCGTTCCAGCGGGTGATATTGAAATCCTTGTCCATGGCGAAGACGCCCTCGCGGATGGAGTTCAGCGCGGTATCGGAAAAACGCAGCTTCTCCTCCATTTTCTTGCGTTCGGTGATGTCCGTCGTCATGGAAATCATGTACGGGGTGTCATTGATCGTGATGATTTCTGCGGAAAAAAGCGAGATTCCGGTCTCCCCGTTTTTCAGGCGCAGCCGGCGCTCCAGGTTGCTTATCATCCCCTTTTCTTTCAGTATCTTGATTACCTCGGCGCGCTCCTCCGGCTTGGCCCACATGCCCGCCTCTATGGATTTCTTGCCGATGATCTCTTTACCGAAGCCGCTGACGCGCATGAACGTGTCGTTGGCTTCCACGATGGTGCCGTCTTCGATCCCGGAAATGACGAACGACTCCGGGCTGTGGCGGAAAGCCTTGGAGAACTTCTCCTCGGATACCCGCAGGGCTTCCTCCATTTTTTTACGTTTGGTGATGTCGCGCAGCGAAGCCAGGTAGGCCGGCTGCCCTTCCCAGCTGATCTCCACCACGCTCATCTCGGCGATGGTCTTTTCCCTGGACGGCGGGTTGATCTCTATTTCCGTGGTCTTGCCCCCGTCCAGGGGGAATTCGAATATCTTGTTGCTCGGTCCCTTTTTCTGGCGTCCGAACAGCGCTTCCGCGGCCGTGTTGGTGAACATTATTCGCCTGT
>JBFYTX010000011.1:0-3491 GCA_041300345.1 Dehalococcoidales bacterium
TTCGAATTGCAGCTGGAGTTTGCCGCTGCCGGTCTTGACGATGTCCAGAAGCTCCGCCAGCCTGTTCTCCAGCGTGTTGGCGTTATGGATGATGGTCTGGATCAGTTTCTGGTGCGCCTCGTCACTGGTCTCCAGCTCCTCGGCCAGCAGCCCGGCCGCGGCGATGATCGATGTCAGCGGCGTTTTCAACTCATGGCTGAGTGTGTCGACAAATCTCAGCCATTCTTCTTCCTTGGTCTCCATCAGTGCTCCCGGTTGCGGAATATCCCGCCGGCGCTTCTCCATAAATGTAGCACTTTCTTTTAAGGCGTGGCAAGTATTCCGGCTGTTGCTCGTCAAGCGCGGGACAGCCTGCCCTGTCCCGGTGAGAAAAGACCTGAGCAGCATGGAGGGATTTATTTCGACATGCCCTTGGCCACGCTCTTCAGCAGGCTGAGGATGCCGATGACCGAGCGCTGTACCTCGGGCGGCTCTTCGGCCAGCATCCTGGCCACGTACGGGTCCAGCTGGCGGCTGTTGTAGCGCGCGCCCTCTTCGGCTACGCCGGGAGCCTGCGGGGAGAGGAATCCGGCCAGGGTGAAGAGCTCGTCTTCATCGAAGCCGAGCGGTTTCGCGATTTTTCTTAAGATTCGCGCCGAGGGAAAGCGTTCGTTCCTCTCGATGCGTCCCAGGTGCGATGAAGATACGCCGGATGCCGCCGCGAGCTCCTGTAAGGTGAGCGGGACGGTGATACGCTGCTGTTTAAGTATTTTGCCTAGATCGCTGTTAGAATAACTCATAATATCATTATATTTTGCCATTTGGCAATTGTCAACCCTGATTATTACCTTTTCCTACCATTCTGTCCATATTATATAACGTTCTGCGTTCTAAAAGGGTGCCTTCTTGACGCTGTGAGGCCTCAACGATATAATTGATGGCGGCGTTGTGTGGGAATCTGGCTCGCTGAAAGCTGAGGGACTAATGGCATGATGGTCTGTCTCGGCTTTTTCATGTAAGGCGATTAAATGACTGAAATGTATGATGTCATCATTATCGGCGGCGGCCCGGCCGGTATCTTCACGGCCCTGGAGCTGGCACAGAAGGACAGCCTGAGCGTTCTCCTGCTGGAGAAAGGAAAAGACCTGGATAAACGCCGCTGCCCGGTGCGGGACACCGGAGGTTCCTGCGTTGCCTGCCTGCCCTGCAACCTGGTTTGCGGACTTGGCGGCGCCGGCGCCTTCTCCGACGGTAAACTGGTGCTTTCCTCGGAGGTTGGCGGTCATCTGGGCGAATATCTCGGAGCGGAGCGTACCGCCGCCCTCATTAAATACGTCGACGATTTATATCTGAAATTCGGCGCTTCGAAGAAGCTTTATACCGGCGACACCGCGTTAACGGAGATCGGCCGGAAGGCCGCAGAGGTGGGACTGCGCCTGGTGCCTACTCCCGTGCGCCACATGGGGACGGAGAACTGTTTTCAGGTGCTCAAGGCGATGCAGGACTATCTGTATCCTAAACTTGAGCTCAAGCTCGGCGTCATGGCGTCGCGGGTGCTGACGGACGGCGGTGAGGTCAGGGGAGTAGAAACGGAGAACGGCGAAAAATATCTGTGCCGTTTTCTTGTCCTCGCGCCGGGCCGCGAAGGCGCTGACTGGCTTTACCGCGAGGCAGGGCGTCTGCACCTGACCGTCCGCAACAATCCCATCGACGTCGGCGTACGGGTGGAAGTGCCTCACGCCGTAATGAAAGAAATTACCGACAAGCTCTATGAGATTAAGCTGGAATATATCTCGCCGAGCTTTAACGACCACGTCCGGACGTTCTGTATGTGTCCGGCCGGGCAGGTGATCATGGAATCGACCGGCGGCTCCGATCCCGTGGTGACGGTCAACGGGCACAGCTATGCTGCGCAGAAGAGCGCCAACACCAATTTCGCTTTGCTGGTGAGCACTGATTTTACCCGCCCTTTCCACGAGCCGATTGCTTACGGCAAATACCTGGCCAAGCTGGCTAATCTGCTCGCGGGAGGCGTGCTTGTCCAGCGTTTCGGCGACCTCATGGAAGGGCGTCGTTCGACTCCGCAGCGCATTAAAAACGGTAAGGTAAAACCGACCCTGCAAAGCGCCACCCCCGGCGACCTCAGTTTCGCGTTGCCTTTCCGCCACCTGACCGATCTGATTGAGATGCTGATGGCCATGGATAAGCTGATACCGGGCGTTGCCTCCGACGATACCTTACTGTACGGGATTGAGGTCAAGTTCTATTCGTTCCGACCGCAGCTTTCCGACTCCCTGGAGACTGAGGTCAAGAATATGTTCGCCATCGGTGATGGCACCGGCGTCAGCCGCGGCCTGGTGCAGGCGTCGGCCTCCGGCGTCGTGGCAGCTTCGGAAATATTGAAAAGAGTAGAACATCAATAATACCCTCATGCGTCTATTATCATGAGTTGTTTTTTATGCACTCCCCCTTTTATCCCCCTCTCAAGCTGGTTCATCAATATGATTGTTTAATTCCTTGTTTGAGAGGGGGAATAAAGAAAGAGGGGTTTACACCCCTCTTGAACACTTCGGTTTCTTAAGGGAGTAGTTACACCGAGAGGGGGCTAAGCCCCCTCTCTTTTTGACTCCCCTCTCCAGCCATAATATCTTTGACGACGTCTCAATGCTTCCGGCTGGAGAGGGGATACAGGGGTGAGGTGTACTTCGTTAAACAAAAAATACCACCTACTTTACATTTTCCTTGACAGTTGTCCCTCCGCCAATTACAATAGGTAAAGAGTTTTATTTATCCCGGGGGCATTAAACTAGAAGGGGAGTGATGCTCATTGGCTGAAGTCATAGCTGGTCAGGATGAAAACTTTGACAGCTTGCTGAAGCGGTTCAATAGGAAAGTCCAGCAGGACGGGATCCTGGCGGAGTTGCGCCGCCGGGAGCACTACGAGAAACCCAGCATCAAGCGAAAGCGCAAGAAGGCCGCCAAGAAACGCGGTTCCGCCCGTCAGGGCCGACCATTACGTCGGGCGAGCGCCCGGTAACCTTTAGTACGCGGCATATCATCCATGGAAGCACAAGCAGTCCTTAAGGTAAAACTGTCCGATGACCTCAAACAGGCGATGCGGAGCGGCGATACGGTCAAACGCGACACGCTCCGCATGCTGATCGCCTCGGTGAACAACGCCGAGATCGCCAAACAGTCTGCCCTTACCGATGCCGACATCCTCGGCGTTATCTCTAAAGAGGTCAAGCGCCGCCAGGAAAGCATTGACGCCTTTAAGAAGGGTAATCGCCCCGACCTTGTTTCTAAAGAAGAGGCCGAGATGGCCGTCCTGCAAAGCTACCTGCCGGAGCAGATGTCTCGCGACGAGGTTATCGCTGCGGCGCGGGAGGTCATCGCTTTAGTCGGGGCTAAAGGGATGGGCGATAAGGGCAATGTTATGCAGCTGTTGGTGCCCAGGCTCAAGGGCAGAGCCGACGGTAAAGACATCAACGACGTGGTGACAGGACTGCTTG
>JBFYTX010000025.1:0-3133 GCA_041300345.1 Dehalococcoidales bacterium
ATTATAAAACGGCAACGGAGAAAATCGACCGCCTGGTAGACAGATTAAAGCAACCGGTGCCGTCGACGGAAGCTTACACAACAGAGACTAAAAAGCCGGTAATGAAGTCGAACCTCACGCAAAAGCAATACGAAAATACCGTCGACCGCATGAAAAAATATATCTACGACGGCGACATCATCCAGGCCGTACCGTCGCTAAGGCTGGCCCGGCAGACCGGCGCCGACCCATTCGCCATCTACCGCGCACTCCGCTCGGTCAACCCGTCGCCCTATATGTATTTTCTGCATCTAGACGATTTCCATATCGTCGGGGCGTCTCCCGAGATGCTGGTGCGTGTCGAGGACGGCACCGTTTCCAACCACTCCATCGCCGGCACGCGGCCGCGCGGTAAGGACGCAAAGAAGGACAAAGCGCTCGAGGCGGAGCTGAAAAAGGACGAAAAAGAGTGCGCCGAGCACCTCATGCTGGTGGACCTCGCCAGGAACGACGTCGGCAGGATCAGCCGGCCCGGCACGGTAGAGGTCACCCAGTTCATGGACGTCGAGCGCTACTCGCACGTCATGCACCTGGTATCGCACGTCCAGGGTCGGCTCAGGGAGGGGCTAACGCCGTTCGACGCCCTGCGAGCCTGCTTCCCGGCGGGCACGGTCAGCGGCGCGCCCAAGATACGCGCCATGCAGATAATCGCCGAACTGGAGCCGGACAAGCGCGGGCCCTACGCGGGGGCGGTCGGGTACTTCGACTTCCGCGGCAACATGGACACCGCAATCACGATCCGGACGATAATTGTTAAAGATGGGACGGCCTACGTGCAGGCAGGGGCGGGAATCGTGGCGGACAGTATTCCAGAAAACGAGTACCGCGAGTGCCTCAACAAAGCCCAGGCGCTGCTCACCGCCATCGATAACGCGGAGGGGCGGTAATGATACTGTTGATAGATAATTACGACAGCTTCACCTACAACCTCTACCAGTATTTAAGCGAGCCGGGAGCGGAGGTCAGGGTAACGCGCAACGACAAGATAACACTCAAAGAGATAGAGAAAATGAAACCGGAGCGAATCGTGATATCGCCGGGGCCGGGACGGCCGGAGGATGCGGGTATTTCCAACGAGGTAATATTACGGTTCGGGGAGAAAATACCGATACTGGGGGTGTGCCTAGGGCACCAGTGCATCGGCCAGGTCTACGGGGCGGCGGTGGGGCACGCGGGGGAGATAAAGCACGGAAAAACGTCGCTCATTTATCACGACGGCAAGGGGGTCTTCAAAGGGATAAACAGCCCGTTCGCGGCGGTGCGCTATCACTCGCTGGCGGTAAAGCCGGCAGGGTTGCCCGAGTGCCTGGAGGTGAGAGCGCGGACAGAAAATGATATTATCATGGGTATACGCCACCGCGAGTATAAAGTGGAGGGCGTGCAATTTCACCCGGAGTCGATAATGACGAAAGAAGGGAAGGCGATACTGAGGAATTTTTTAGCGATTAGCGGTTAGCGATTAGCTTTTAGCTGGGAGAAAAGGGGCGGAAAAACCTAGGGTTAAGCAAAGGACGAGACGAGGGCGGCGAGGGTGGGAATAGATAACAATCGAGGGGAGGGGATAGTCTGGATTCCCGCTTTCGCGGGAATGACGGGAGAAAAGATAAATGATTAAAGAAGCCATCGCCACGCTGGCGGAGCGCAAGGACCTCACCTACGAGGAAGCGTACTTCGTGATGGGGGAGATCATGGGCGGGGAGGCCACGCCGGTACAGATAGCGTCGTTCCTCACGGCTTTGCGGCTCAAAGGCGAGACGGCCGACGAGATAGCCGGGATGGCCGCCGTCATGCGCGCCAAGTCCACACCCGTAAAGATAACCGGCCCGGCCATAGACATCGTGGGGACGGGGGGAGACGGGGCGGGGAGCTTCAACGTCTCTACCGCGGCGGCCTTCGTGGCAGCCGGGGCGGGGCTTAAAGTAGCCAAGCACGGCAACAGGGCCGCCAGCAGCCAGTGCGGCAGCGCCGACATCCTAGAGGCGCTGGGGGTTAAGATAGACCTCGGCCCGGCAGAAGTGGCCGCGTGCATCGAAAAGCTGGGGATAGGCTTCATGTACGCCCCGGCCTACCACCCGGCCATGAAATACGCGGCTCCGGTGCGCAAGGCAATGGGCATCCGCACGGTATTCAATATATTAGGGCCGCTGACCAACCCGGCCAAGGTGGAACACATCGTGCTCGGCGTGCCGAGCGAAGAACTCGGCAATAAGATAGCCGCCGTCCTGCACCGGCTGGGGGTAAAACACGCGCTGGTGGTGTACGGCAAGGAGGGACTCGACGAGATATCCATCAGCGGGAAATCGATAATCTGGGACGTCACTAAAGAGAAAGTAAGAAGCTACGAGGTCGAACCGAAAAACTTAGGGCTGGAAAAAGCGGAGGCCGGGGGGATCAAGGGGGGCACGCCCAGGGAAAACGCCGAAAGACTGCTCAATATCCTGGATAAAAAGAGGGGCGCGCTACGGGACATCACGGTGATGAACGCCGCCGCGGCGCTGGTGGCGGGGGACGTTACTAGAGACTGGAAAGAAGCGGCCCGCCGGGCCGTGGAGGCCATCGACAGCGGCAGGGCCAAAGAAAAGCTCTACGGGCTGATGGAAATGAGCTGGAGCCTGGTGAAAGATGCCAAAGACCATACTGGATAAAATCCTGGTCACCAAGCGACGGGAGGTCGCCCGGCACAAGCAGGCGGTACACATTTCCTGCCTGCTGGAGTGCATCTCGCGGCGCAAGGCGCCGCTGGGCTTCGCGGCAGCTTTGAAAGGCGACGGTATCAAGCTCATTGCCGAGGTGAAGAAAGCATCGCCGTCGAAGGGGATTTTAAGGCCCTACTTCGACCCCATGGCGCTGGCTAGGACTTACGCCGAGAACGGCGCCGCGGCCATCTCCGTGCTGACCGATACCGAGTATTTCCAGGGCAGCCCGGAGCACCTGGCGGCCATCAGGCAGTCGGTAAACCTGCCGCTGCTGCGCAAGGACTTCATCTACGACGAATACCAGGTCTACGAGTCGGCCGCTTACGGCGCCGACGCGCTGCTACTGATCGCGGCCATACTGGAGCCGGAGCAGCTGGAAAAAATGCTGGCGGTCAGCC
>JBFYTX010000041.1:0-4107 GCA_041300345.1 Dehalococcoidales bacterium
TACATCGCCTTCGGGCCGGTGTTCTCGGCCGTGGCTCGACCTGAAATAGACGAAGCTATTGCGGAAGCGGTCGGCGAGAACGAAGGCGTGATGGCCGTCGCCGACGACAAGGCTGTTTCTATCGCCCAGGATACTATCGACAGTTTTATCGGCGGGATAAATATACAGGCGATTATTATACTGGCGGTGTCCTTGGTGGTCGTTGCGGCGGCTGTCTTCTGGCATTTCCGGCACCGCCGTGCTCAGGCTGTGCCGGTTGAAATCCCTCCGGATAATGCCCCTCCCCCCGAATCCCCGCCGGACTCTCCCGAAAGGCCGACCGGCTAACGCATGACCTCTCTTATCGCCGCTTTGATTCGCTCGCGGTCGGGCAGGGCGTAGCTCTCCATCGGCGGACTGTACGGTATCGGCACGTCCAGCCCGCAGACCCGCCTCGGGGCCGACTTCAGGCATTTAAAGACTCCCTCGTCTTCCACCACGAACGACGTGAACTCGGCGGCGGCGCTGGCGGTAAGGCACGCCTCGTCCACCACCACCAGCCGGCCCGTCTTCATTACCGATTCTTTAACGGTCTTTTTGTCTAAAGGATTCAGCGTGCGGGGATCGATTACTTCCGCGCTTATCCCTTCCCGCGCCAGCTCTTCCGCTACGGCCAGGGCGTCGTAGACCATCTTGGCCAGGGCGACCACCGTCACGTCCTTCCCTTCCCGCCGGATGGCGGCCTGCCCGAAAGGCAGCAGGTATTCTTCTTCCGGCACCTCGCCCAGCATTCCGCCCAGCGCCATGTGCTCGAAGCAGATGACGGGGTTGTCGTCCCGGACGGCCGTCTTCAGCAGCCCTTTAATATCGTAGGGGGTGGTCGGCAGTATGATCTTGAGCCCCGGGCAGTTCATGTACATCGAGTAGGGGCTTATCGAGTGCTGGGCGGCGAACGACTTGCTGGCGCCTACCGTCATGCGGTAGACGATAGGAAATCTGGCCTGCCCGCCGAACATGTACGTTATCTTGGCCGCCTGGTTGACGAACTGATCCATGGCCACGAAGC
Source organism: Dehalococcoidales bacterium (assembly GCA_041300345.1). Taxonomy (GTDB): domain Bacteria; phylum Chloroflexota; class Dehalococcoidia; order Dehalococcoidales; family RBG-16-60-22; genus JBFYTX01. The sequence goes on from JBFYTX010000041.1 coordinate 1,046, forward strand.
CGAAGGTGGCCATCCTGACGTTGACCACGGGACGGAAGCCCGAGCCGGCCAGTCCTATGGCCGCCCCGACGAACGACGCCTCGGCGATGGGGGTCTGCCTGATCCTGTCCTCGCCGAACTCCTGCCGCAGGTCGGGCGGGATGTCCGTGGAGAGGTGGACGGTCTTCGGGTCGCGGCGGAACTCCTCCATCAGGGCTTCGGCCGCCGCCTCGTCGTAGGTTATTTTTCTCATGTTTTACCTCATGTTACGGTCAGGCGGAAAAAACGTCCTCGAGGGCGTCTTCCGGGGCGGGGAGGGGACTCGCCAGGGCGAAGTCCACCGCCGCCTGTATCTGCGCATTTACCTGCGCGTTGATTTTATCGATTATTTGTTTCGTGGCTGAGCCGTCCTTGAGCAGCTTGCGCTCGAAGCAAACGACGGGGCATTTTTCCTTCCAGGCCTCTATCTCCTCGGCCGGCCTCAGGTCCGTCAGGCCGGGCTGCTCGTAATGCCCCCGCCAGCGGTAGGTCATGAACTCTAAAAATACGGGGCCCTTGCCGGCCCTTACCCCGGCCAGCGCCTTTTTCGTGGCCTCATAGACCGCCTCGACGTCGTTGCCGTCCACGGCTATCCCCGGTATGCCGTAGCCGCCCTCCGCTCGCTTTGAGACGTAGTCGAGGCCGGTGGCGACCTTTACCGGGGTGTTGACGCCATAGCCGTTGTTCTCGCAGGCGAAGACCAGCGGGAGTTTCCATATCGATGCCAGGTTCAGCACTTCGTGGAACTCGCCCTCGTTGCTGGCGCCGTCGCCGAAGAACACCACCGCCACCTTATCGCCGCCCTCGAGCTGTGCCGCCATGGCTGCGCCGGCGGATATCGGCAGCCCTCCGGCGACTATCCCGTTGGCGCCCAGCATCCCGATGGCGAAGTCGGCGATGTGCATCGAGCCGCCTTTGCCCTTGCAGTAGCCCGTCTTGCGGCCGTATATCTCCGCCATCATACGGTTGAGGTCGGCCCCCTTGGCGATGCAGTGCCCGTGGCCGCGGTGGTTACTCACGATGCGGTCGTCCCGCCGCAGGTTGGCGCAGAGGCCGGTGGCCACCGCCTCCTGTCCGATATATGAGTGCACGATCCCCGGTATGGCCCCGCTGTGATAATCGACGACCACCCTCTCTTCAAAACGCCGGATGGTCAGCATGGTGCGGTATAAATTCAGGAGTCTTTCCCGGCTTATTTTCACCATTTTGTTCCTTCCTGGGTTACCTTCTGGAAATAATACTACTACCTTTCCTCGCCGGGAGTAAAGTATTCATATTTCGTTTAAAAATCCATCCCTCTTCCTTTGCCAAAGGAAGGGGGAAGAGAAGAAAAAGAGGCGCTTCGCCCCTCTTATAACTCCCTGTCTTAGACGCCCTCCGTTATTCCTCTCCCTTTAATGGGAGGGGGTAAGGGAGGTGATGAGGGAGTGCGTAGCGAGAGGGGGCGAAGACCCCTCTCAAATTCCTTCCCCCTTTCAAACAAAATACCACCCGAATACAAGTAATGAGGCTGTTTGAGAGGGGGACAAAAGGGGGTGAGTAAAAACCTGTCTGGTGCCCCGGTCATATCTTTTCGTAACATTGAAAAATAACGCTCTTTGTGGCAAGCTTAGGGTGGAATTTACCCAGCGAGAACAGGGGGCGAAATTGGCGGGCGAAATCGTTAAAAAAGCCGGTTGCTGTTTTTGCGCCGTCAGCTGCGGCATGCTCGTCCACCTCCGGGACGGCAAGATCGTTAAGGTCGAGCCCGACCCCGATAACCGGCTGAGTCGCGGCTTCTCCTGCGAGCGCCCGCGCTACGCCATCAAGTGGCTCTATCACCCCGACCAGCTTAAGCACCCCCTAAAAAGGGTGGGGAAAAGGGGCGAGGGGAAATGGCAACAAATCCCCTGGACGCAGGCCATCGGCGAGATCGCTGAAAAGCTGAATAAGCTAAAAGCGAAATACGGTGCGCAAACACTCGCCCTTTTCGAGGGCACTTACCGCGGCGAGAACATCTGGGCGCGGTCGCGTTTCCTGAACCTCTTTCAAAATCCTCAAAATGTCTTTCATCCCGGCGTCGTCTGCACCCTTAACTGCCTGGCTGTTGAACAGGCCGTCATGGGCGATTCCGTCATGGCCACGCCCGATATCGCCCACACGAACTGCCTGGTGCTTTCCGGCATGCGTCCCCACGAGTCTTCCCCCCGCACACTGGCGTCTATCGTACGGCGCCGCCAGCAGTTTCCCATGAAGCTTATCGTTATCGACCCCGTAGTTACTAAAGCCGCCCGGATGGCGGACATCCATCTCCAGCTACGTCCCGGCACGGACACCGCTTTATTCATGGGCTGGCTGAACGTTATCATCAATGATAATCTCTACGATAAAGAGTTCGTGGCTAAATGGACTGTCGGCTTTGATCAACTGGCCGAAAGGGCCCGGGAATATCCCCCGGAACGCGTCGCGCAAATAACCGGCATTCCCTCGGAACAGATAATAGCCTCCGCCCGGCTTTACGCCACGACCAGGCCCGCCGCGCTTTACCGCGGCCTGGCCACCGACCAGCTCGGGCCGAACTCCGCTAGGGTAAGCCAGGCCAGGAACGCCGTCCGGGCTATCTGCGGCAATATCGATGTCCCCGGCGGCGACCTCGTTCCCTCGGTAGGGCCGATTATCGACGGCAATTGGTACATCCGCGATGCCCAGATGGAGCTTACCGAAAGACAATCCGCCGATGTCAGAAAACTTCAGCTCGGCCGGAACAAAGCCCCGCTCATGACCTGGTCGGGCTACGAGCTGACCAACGCGCCCTGGCAGAAGCTCCACGGCGTCTCCCAGACCACCATGCATCGACTCGGTGGTTTTGTGCCTGCGGTTTATGAAGCCATCCTTGACCGCAAGCCGTACCCTGTCACCGCCGCCATCACCTGGGGCTCTAATCCCCTGATGTGGGCGCCCAATATCAAGAGACTGTATCAGGCTTTAAAAAGCCCCAACCTGGAGCTGAGCGTGGTGCAGGAGTACTGGCTGACCCCGACCGCCCAGCTGGCCGACTACGTTCT
>JBFYTX010000085.1:0-3479 GCA_041300345.1 Dehalococcoidales bacterium
CGGCATCATCAGGACGCCGACGCCGTCCGGGGTAAAGATAACGGGCAGAGAGCGGGTGGGGGCTTTGGCGCGGTTTTTAGCGAGGTCGAGCTGCCGGAGGACGACATCGGTGATCTTCTTCGTATCGGCCAGGGGTCGGCAGGAGCTATCTCCCTCGCCGACGAAAAGCATGTCCGTCCCCTCGATAAGGGTGCCCTCGATACTCAGGGAAAAATAGCTCTTGCGGTAGGACGACTGTGCGCCGCGGGAGTTAAGCAGGCGGACGGCGACAACGCCCCGTTCCACGGAGGCATCGCAAAGAATGCCCGGCGTGTGGGCGGTCACCGCGGCGACCATAGCCTCGCCAAGGGCAATCATGTCCTTGATCGGCACGGCAGAGACTTTAGAGTCGAAAACGCCAACCTCCGGGTAGGTCTGCGCGCCGGGGAGCTCGAATTTAGCCTCGGAGCCGAAGACGGCTGTCTCTACGGCGGCGGCGACCAGCTCTCTGGCGCTGCGGGAACCGCTAGCGGTGGCGTAGCCGATCCGGCCGTTTTTAATAATACGCAGGGCGACGCTGGTGCCCTGGCTGGTCTGTAACTGTTTAAGTCGGTTGGCCTCGAAGTGTGCCAGGGTTTCCTCGGTAGAGATCTCAAAGACCTCGGCGGCGCCGGCCTGCTTCTGCGCCAGGGAGAGGATGCGCTCCATTATTTACCTCCCACCAGGCAGCGCCGGATACGGATATGGGGGCTGCCGTTGGAAACGGGGAGGGGCGACTGGCCGCCTTTGCCGCAGCCACCGCCCTGGTTCATATCCAGGTCGTCGCCGATGGCGTCAAGGTTCTGTAAGGTGTTAAAAACGTTGCCGGTAAGCATGACGGGGCGGACCGGTTCGCCGACCTTACCGTTGCGGATCATATACGACTCGCCAGCGGAGAAGGTGAACATCTCCATGCTGGTCATGCCGCCGTACCAGTTCTTGCAATAGATGCCCTCCTTGATATCGCCGATGATATCGTTAAAGGACAGCGCGCCCGGCTCGATGTAGGTGTTGGTCATACGGACGATGGGCGGGAAGCGGTAGCTGATGGCGCGGGCGTTGCCCGTGGGCTGCTCGTTCATCTTGGCGGCGGTCTCCCGCGAATGCAGGCGGCCTACCAGTTTACCCTCGCGGATAAGATAGGTCTTCACGGCGCGCGTGCCCTCGTCGTCGTACTTAAAGCTGCCGCGCAGGCCGGGTGGGTCGGACGCCGAATCAACGATGTTCAGCTTCTCGCTGCCGAATTGCTTGCCCAGCACCATGATCTCCCGCATGCGGTCGTTCTCATAAACGAAGTCGGACTCGGACAGGTGCCCGAACGCTTCGTGCACAAAAACACCCGCCAGGACGGGATCGAGGACTACCGTGTATTCGCCGCCTTTGGCCTGCGGGGCGGTCAGCAAGGCTACGGCCTTTTGGGCCATCTCTTTAACCTGGTCATGAAGCCCTTTGAGAGCGCTAAATTCTCCGCGCGAGCCGAGGCTCAGGCCGACCTGCTGGACCTCGCCGTCCCTGGCCGCGATGGCGGTCAGGCGGATAGCGACGTCGGCGCGTTCCTGGGTAATAAAGCTGCCTTCCGAGCTAATAAAGATGACCTTGCGGCGGCTGTCCACGTAATTGATGGACGAGGTCTGGATCTGCGGTACGCTCCAGATGATCTCGTTATACTCGTCAAGGAGCTTTTTCTTTTCCGCCAGCGGGATTTCTACGGGGTTCTGCGCCACGCCGCTGGAGATGGTATCGACGGCGGGGGGAACAGGGGCGAGGGCGCTGGTGCTATTGCCCACCGAGCGGGCCTGGGTGATAGCCAGAGAAAGGCGTTCTTTGAGGTTGGCGAAGCTGTTAAAACTGGTAAAGCCCCAGCCGCCCTTGACCAGGGCGCGGGCGTTGCCGCCGCTGGAGGAGCTGCGGCCGATGGACTCCAGCTCCCGGCCGCGGTAGGTGATGTGAGAGGTCTGGGACTCCTCGAAGCGCGCTTCAAGATAGTCGGCGAGGCGCTTTTTTAAAGAGTCGGCCAGGCCGGCGGCGATAGCGTCAATATCAGGCATACAAATAAAGTGTAGAGGACAAAAAGGGGAAAGTCAATGGATTACATACAGAGCGTCATCTTGTGTGCAATGCCCAGCGTGCCGGCGATACGGCGGACGCGGGACGTGAGATCTTCCGAATATGCTATCTTAGCGAAATTATCGAAGAAGATTTTACGATAATCATTTATCAGCGCGGGATAGCGTTCGTGAAGCAGCTTGAGCAAAGCCGGCCAGACACCGTAGCGCAGGTTAAGCTTATCAACGTAAAAATAGTCGGCGCCGATGTCCTTTATAGCTTTCAAAATGGACGTGATATTCTCGTCGGTGTCCGAGAGGAAAGGCAGCAGCGGACCGAGGAAAGCATAAGTGCGGATCCCTTTGCCTTTCGCTTCCGCCAGCACGTCCAGCCGTTCTAAAGGCGGCGAGGCGCTCGGCTCGATAAGGCGGGTGAGAACAGGGTCGAGGGTGGTAACGGTCATGCCGAAGTCGACGTTACCCTTTGAGAGCAGATCGAGGTCGCGCCGGGCCAGCGCGTTCTTGGTCAGGGCGCTGATCTCGTGCCCGTAACGGAGCAGGATCTCCAGGCAGCGGCGGGTCAGGAGTGCCTCCTTTTCCACGGGCTGCCAGGCATCACAGACGGAAGAAAACATGACGCGGCCGGCGGGCTTGCGCCTGACCTCACGGGAGAGGACATCGGGGGCATTGGCCTTGACATCGACGAAAGAGCCCCAGTCCTGGCGGGGGTGGGAAAAGCGCGAGGCGAAACGGGCGTAGCAGTAGACGCAGCCGTGGGCGCAGCCGGTATAACAGTTAACGGCGTAGTCGGCCAGGCCGGACTTATTCAGGACGGACTTGCATTCGATTTGAGTGTAGCTGACGGTGTTTAGCTCTGACGTGACCATGATTGTGCCTCTAACAACATTGTAGCAAAAATGAGATGCGAGCGTTCGATGTGATGGTTTTAATGGCAACCTCACCCCTTACCCCTCTCCAGCCGGTGATATCTTGCTAAGACGGAGTTGTTCTGGCTGGAGAGGGGAGTATAGGAGAGAGGGGGCTTCGCCCCCTCTCTAATTCTCTCCCCCTGAAATATCACCGGGGGCATCTAAGAGGGGTCACGACCCCTCTTTTTTTATTTTCCCCTCTCAAACACAAGATAATTCGAGAAAGAAGATATTACTGTTTGAGAGGGGAAAGGGGGTGAGTATCAAAGAAGAGAATAGAAAAATCGGGATTACCTTGACACTCGAACGGGAATTAGCCTAGAATACCACTGCCATGGTAAGAGGCTACACCGCTAAATACACAAAAATCGAATCTGGCTACATGGGACAACTGGTGGAATGGCCGGAAGTGGTCACCGAAGCGAAGACCATCGAAGAGTGCCGCGCCATGCTGCGGGACGCTTTGCACGAGATGATCCTGGCCTAC
>JBFYTX010000092.1:0-2836 GCA_041300345.1 Dehalococcoidales bacterium
GCGACCTCGCCGCGCGGCACCATCCCCACACCGACAACCAGGGAATCCCTGACGCTCATTTTTTGAAACAGCGCCGGGACGCCGCACCCGATGACCTTGCTCGCGATGGCCGCGGCGGTCAAAGCCAGCACGAACCAGAGCAGGCCCGGGCTGACGGCATGGAAGTCCATGATGACGCCCAGGGAGACAAAGAAAATGGAGGCGAAGATGATTTGCAGGTGCTCCGCGCCGTCTCTAAAATGCGCGCCGTGGGTCAATTTCACCCCGGAGAAAGAAGCCCCCGCCAGGAACGAGCCGACGATAGCCGAGAGGTCGACGGCTTCCGCGCCCATCGCGTAGAGGAACGCGACCATGATGGTAAAGATAAACATGGACTCCGGATACCTGGCACAGAGCCTGGTGGAATCCAGGCGCACCAGCAGCGGGTTAAGCACGAGTCTACCGATAAGAATACCGGCAATGAGAAAACCGGCGGCCTTGGCCAGCGTGACGATGACAGTAATTTCAGACAGGTCTCCCGACACCAGTCCCTGCGTAGCAGACAGCGCCAGCAGGCCAAGGACGTCATCGATAACGGCGGCGGCGATAATGACGCGGGCGGTACTACTCTGGAGCTTGCCCATCTCCCGCAGCACGTTGGCGGTGATGGCGATGCTGGTGGCGGTGAGGGCCGTGCCGATAAAGACGGAAGCCTTGAAATCGAAATCAAACGCGCTCGCCAGGAAGAAACCGGCCAGGGCCGGCACGATAACGCCGCAAAGGGCGATAACGACGTAACGGACTTTCCAGATATCTTTGATATTGAACTCGAGACCGATGGTAAAGAGAAGGACGATAGCCCCCAGGTGGGCCAATGATTTGACGAAATCCGTATAAGTGATCCAGTTGAGCAGGCTCGGGCCGACCACGATACCCATGACGATGATGCCGACGACCGCCGACTGGTTGACTCTATAAGCAATGAAATAACCCGCCAGCGCCACGAACATCAGCAGGCTCATCTGGAATGCGGTGCTGGTTAGAATCGATTCTCCGCCGGACAACGATAACCTCTCAATATTTTATAAAACCAGTATAGCGAAAAGAGATATGAATTAACAAATCGGGCGGCAACGGCGACAGCTTTTACCGGTTCTGAAATTCAGCTATACTGTTTTAGAGAAATCCATCCGGGAGAATACCTTGATAGTCAGAAAACTCACGCTGGGGCCTTACGCCAGCAACTGCTACATCGTCGGCGACGAAGCGACCAAAGAGGGTATGATCATCGACCCGGGGGCAGGGGCCAGAGAGATACTGGGCGCCGTCGAGAAGCTGGGGCTTAAAATCAAGCTCATCGTCCTGACGCACCGCCATCCCGACCATGTGGGGGCGGCGGGGCTGGTCAAGAAAGCGACGGGGGCTGAGCTGGCTGTCCACGCCGAGTGTGCCAAATACTTGCCGCAATCAGAAAGCTACGTCTACGAACAGCCATTTGAGGGAGTGCCCAAGCCGGAGCGAATCCTCAATGATGGCGATACAATAGATATCGGCAGGCTTCGCTTTAAAGTGCTGCACACGCCGGGACATACGCCCTGCGGCATCAGCCTGTACGGGGAGGGGCATGTCTTTACCGGGGATACGCTTTTCAACTACGGCATCGGCCGCTATGACCTGATAGACGGCGATTACGACGCGCTGATAACGGGCATCAGGACCAAGCTGTTAACGCTGCCGCCGGAGACTATCGTCCACCCCGGGCACGGGCCGGATTCCATGATAACGACGGAGAAGCGGGCGAACCCGTTCCTGAAATAACCAGGCATGCTGTACTCACCCCCTGGCCCCCTCTCAAACAGTATAATATAAGAACCTCACCCCCTAACCCCCTCTCCTGTTCGCAGGAGAGGGGGAATAAATTAGAAGAGGGGTCTGCACCCCTCTTAGACGCCCCGGTGAACACTAATAACTAAAGAGGGAGAGAATTGGAGAGGGGGCTATAGCCCCCTCTCTCTTATGCTCCCCTCTCCAGCCAAATATATTTTAGTGGGCACATTGAAACAGGCTGGAGAGGGGCAGGGGTGAGGCTATCGACCGCCAGATAAGGAAGGGGCATGACTTTTAAAATCATGCCCCTCATACTTCTTAAGAGCTGGATTATCCGATGAATAGCGGGCACATCACCAGTGTGATGGTCGCCAGGAGCTTTACCAGCACGTGCAGCGACGGCCCGGCCGTGTCTTTCAGCGGGTCGCCGAGCGTATCGCCGACCACGGCGGCCTGATGGGCGAACGATTTCTTGCCCAGCACATTGCCATCGGCGTCCTTGAGCTGGCCGTCCTCGATCATTTTCTTGGCGTTGTCCCAGGCGCCGCCGCCGTTATTCATGAAGGACGCCATCAGGATACCGACGATAGTGCCCACCATGAGTACCGCGGCGACGACCATGGCCGCGTCAAATTGTAATGAGCTCAAAGCGGGGATTTTACCCAGGTATTTGAAACCTACGCCGATCACGATAGGACCCAATACCGGCAGCAGTCCCGGGGCGATCATTTCCCGCAGGCCGGCGCGGGTGGTGATATCCACACATTTGGCGTAGTCCGGCGCATGCGGGTGGGCGGGGTCTTTCGGGTTCAGAATCTCGGGGTCGGCGCGAAACTGCCGCCGCACCTCCTCGATGATCTTGGAGGCGGTCTTGCCGACGGCCTTGATAGCCCAGGAGCTGAACAGGAAGACGATCATCGCGGCCAGTAAAGCTCCCACAAATACCTCTATCCGCGCGATATCGACCGAGGTCATAGGATTATCGGGCCGCAGGAAGTTGACGCGGTCGATATAAGCCTGGAAGAGCAGG
>JBFYTX010000135.1:0-3180 GCA_041300345.1 Dehalococcoidales bacterium
TTAGTTATTAGTATCCACCGGGGCGTTTAAGAGGGGTGCAGACCCCTCTTTCTATCTCCTCCCCCTCTCAGACATATGATGCCCCGGGGAAATATCATGACACTGTCCGGAAGGGGGGAAAAAGGGGGTGAGTATTACTTATCAGCCATGAGCAAACCGAACTTAAGATTTTGGCGTGACTTGTCGCCCTGATTCCAGTATAATTGGGCAATAGCGGTTTACAAACCGGCCCGCCGTCTTTATTATTATCTGAGGAGCGAGAATTGGCCAGGGAAACGATCGAAGTACCCATCACCGGCAAGATCATCACCATAAACGTTAAGCCCGGCGACGTCGTCAAAGAGGGCGACGTCATCTGCCTGCTGGAGTCCATGAAGATGGAAAACCCCATCATATCGCCGGTAGGGGGCACCGTGACCGAGGTGGCGGTGAAAGAAGACCAGGTGGTGAAACCCGGCGAGAAGATCGCGGTGATCGAATATTAACAAGTATTGTCATTCTGAGGGAGTCCCGGTTTATCGGGACGACCGTGAGAATCCCGGGGAGGGACGGTAAATGAACGACCTTGCTTTCGGCCTGACGATGATGGCGGTGGGGATGGGCGTGACGTTCATCACGCTTTACCTGCTGACGCTCCTGATACGCCTCCTGAACCGCTTGTTCCCTTTTAAAAAAGAAGACCAGAGTCCGAACAAGACCTAAATAAACGCAACGATGGACGCTTTTTTAGACGCCTTATCCAGCCTGGGACAGGGATTTATAAGTCTCTCCTGGCAGGGCGTCGTGATGATACTCGTCGGCTGCCTGCTCCTTTACCTGGGCATCGGCCGGAAGATCGAGCCCCTGCTGCTGATCCCTATCGGGGCGGGGGTGGTGTTAGGTAACCTGCCGCTGGCCGGCCTTTCCGCTCACGACGAGGGCGGCGTCATCAACCTGCTTTACGTGTCCGGCATCCTTACCCAGCTCTTCCCCGTCCTGCTTTTCCTGGGACTGGGGGCGATGATCGACTTCGGCCCGATGCTGGCCAACCCGGTCGTCCTTATCTTCGGTGCGGCGGGGCAGTTCGGGATATTTCTAACGCTTTTATTGGCCCTGGCGCTGGGCTTCGCGCGGCAGGAGGCCGTCTCGATAGCCATCATCGGCGCTATGGATGGCCCAACCGCGATATACGTGACCTCCAGGTTCGCCCGCGATTTGCTGCCGGCGGTGTCCATCGCCGCCTATTCCTACATGGCTTTGGTGCCCATTATCCAGCCGCCCATCATGCGGGCGATGACGACCAAAAAAGAACGCGCCACCCTGATGCCCCCCGGCGAAAAACAGGTATCGCAGCGGGTGAAGATCCTCTTCCCGATTGTCGCCGGCATCCTGACAATTCTGATAGCGCCGCTGGGCGCCCCGCTGATGGGGATGCTGATGCTCGGCAATCTTCTCCGCGAGAGCGGGGTGGTCGGCCGGCTGGTGGACGTTTCCCAGGGGGCGATTGCCAACATCGTGACGCTTTTACTGGGATTATGCATCGGGGCGTCGATGCTCGGCGGCAACTTCCTGACTTGGGACACGATACTCGTGTTCCTGCTCGGCTTCCTGGCGATATCTTTAGATACCGTGACGGGAATGTTACTGGGTAAACTCATGCGGGTGGTCAGCAAGGGCAAAATCAACCCGCTGCTGGGGGCAGCGGGCACCTCCGCCTTCCCGATGTCCGCCCGCGTGGTGCAGCGCGAGGGGCAAAAAGCTAATCCTCGCAATTTCCTGCTGTTTTACGCCGTGGGGGCCAACACCGGCGGCCAGATCGGCTCCGTGATGGCCGCGGCGGTCATGCTGGCGATCATGGCCGGGCTGGGAATAGGGCCTTTAACGTAAATTTCTTTTATTCTGTCATTCTGAGCGAAGTGAAGAATATCGGGGCGGTGGCTTCACCTCACCCCCTTGGTCCCCCTCTCAAACAGATATAACAACGATACCTGAATGATTGTCGTTTGAGAGGGGGAAAATAATTAAAAGAGGGGCTAACGCCCCTCTTCATAACTCCTTCTTTCCCGAGTTCTTTTGTCCAAGAGGGAGCGCGCAGCGAGAGGGGGCTCCGCCCCCTCTTAACTTAATTCCCCCTCTCCAATCAATAAATCAACCAATATACCCAAAAGGGCTGTTTGGAGAGGGGGTGAGGTTGTCATTTAATAACCGGACGCTAACAAAAACTGCCCTCATCCGTCTTTATCCAAGGCTGCGGAAATGCTATAATAGATGTGAACTTTTGGCCTTGAATATCCAGTAATCTGTAGGAGAAAAATGGACACGAAGGTATCTACCCCGACCCGGGAAGTCATCATCTCGTATGACCGGCCTACGGTCATCATCGGCGAGCGCATCAATCCTACCGGCAAGAAAAAGCTGCAGGAAGCGCTTAAAGCCGGCGACCTTTCCATCATCAAGAAGGAAGCGCTGGAACAGGTTGCCGCCGGGGCCGCCATCCTCGACTGCAATGTCAATGCCCCCGGCGTCGATGATGTCAAACTGCTCCCCGAAGCTATCAAGATCATCCAGGATACTGTCGACGTTCCTATCTGCATCGATAGCCCCAACGCCGCCGCCCTAGAAGCCGGCCTGAAGGTCTACAAGGGCAAACCGCTGGTGAACTCCATCAGCGGCGAAAAAACCCGCCTGGAGCGCGTCCTGCCCCTGATCAAACACTACGGCGCCGCGGCGGTCGGCCTGGCCCAGGACGATGCGGGTATCCCCAAGAGCACGGAGCGCCGCGTAGAAATCACCAGGCGAATCGTCGAGGCCTGTGAAAAGGCCGGAGTCCCCAGGGAAGACCTGGTCATTGACGTTATGACCTACGCCATCGGCGCCGAGCCGAAGGCCGCGAGCGATGTCCTCAACGCCCTGCGCCAGATACGCCTTGAAATCGGCGTGAACATGACGATGGGCGCCAGCAATATCTCCTTCGGCATGCCCGACCGCCAGATCCTGAACAACGCCTGGATGGCGATGGTCATCGAGGCCGGCGGGACCGCCCTGATTGCCGACGCCGCCAGGGTCATGTCCGCCGTGCTCTCCGCCGACCTTATTCTGGGTCGCGACCGCTTTGCCCGCCGCTACCTGGAAGGTTATCGCAAACGCGCCGCAGAGCTGCCGCCGAAGGTCTAAAGCAGCTTTCCCTGCCGTGAATTCCGT
>JBFYTX010000182.1:0-3602 GCA_041300345.1 Dehalococcoidales bacterium
CATCATAACCCGGCAGGCCGCCCGCGTGCAGAAAAAAGTGCCGCTCAGAATCACCCCGAGGACGGAATCCCACTAATCGTCGGAGCAGATTTAGACCATGCGGTCGCGGTTAAAACCGCCGTTATTCACCAGGATGTCGATGCGCCCGAAGCTGTCGAGAGCCGTCTTGATAATGCTCTCCGCGCCTTCGACTTCGCCCACGGAGGCGTAGCCGGGGACGGCTTCGCCGCCGGCCTTCTTGATCTCGGCAACGACCTCATCAGCGGGGCTTTTCGATGCGCCGGAGCCGTCGGAGGCAACTCCCAAATCATTGACAACGACCTTCGCACCCTGGGCCGCCAGACCGATAGCTTCGGCCCGGCCCAATCCTTTACCCGCGCCCGTTACTACCGCCACCCTGCCCTGCAATAAGTCACCCATGATTGCCTCCCCTGATCAATACTACAAATACTACCAATATATCAATATTAGTCTATTTGTAGTATTGGACATTTGTAGTATTTGTAGTATTTTACTCACGCTATTACGTTCTTATCTTTTAGGGCGCTTATCTCATCCCAGCCCAGGCCGAGCGTTTCCGTCAGTATCTCCTCGGTGTGCTGGCCGTATTCCGGGGCGGAGCGGCGTATGGTCGTGGGGGTCCGACTGAACTGCCAGGGCGGCATGATGACCTTGAGCTTTTTCCCGGCGGGGTGGTCGATCTCCCTAAAGTACCCGTCCGCCCAGGGGGTGGGGTCGTTAGCGACCTCTCCCGGAGTCTTAACGATCGTCCAGATGATATTTTCTTTAACCAGAATATCGGCCCATTCTTTTTGGGTTTTAGTCATAAAGATCTTATCGAGAATCTCGATGAGAGGGACGTTGTTCTTCATGCGCAACTCGTGGGTGGCAAAACGGGGGTCGGTTTCCAGCTTGCCCAGCTCTAAAGCCTTGCAGATACCCGCCCAGTAGCGGTCGCCCTGGATGCAGGCGAGCTGTATCCACCGGCCGTCTTTACACTCGTAGCTGTTAAAGATGGGGTTGCTCTGGTTCGTCCGCGAGATACGTCCGTATTCCAGCCCGGTAGCGAGGACGGAAGACAGGACGATGCCCATCGACCATATCCCCCCGCCCACTAGTGAAATACAGACCTCCTGGCCTTCGCCGGTACGCTCGCGGTGAAAGAGCGCCATCATGATGGCGCAGGCGGCGTACATACCGGTGGTATTATCACCGAAGCCCGGCACCTGGAAAGGCAGGGGCGTGCCCGGCTCGCCCAGAGTGGCCATGACGCCGCTGCGCGCCCAGTAACCGACGAAGTCGTACGCGCCGACGTCCTTCTCCGGCCCGTGCAGGCCGTAGCCGGAGAGGTGGGTATAAATAATTCTTGGGTTGACCTTGAAGATATCCTTATATTCCAGTTTCAAATCCTTCAAAGCGTGGGGGCGGAAGTTACAGACGAACACGTCCGATTTCTCGACGAGTTTATACAGGATATCGCGACCCTCCGGCTTTTTAAGGTCGAGGGTGATGCCTTTTTTATTGAGGTTATAGAACTCGAGGACGTAGTTGATATCGTAAATGGGGACGTTGCCGCTGATCTTCAGGATGCCGCGGGTCTGGTCGCCGCCGCCGGTGCGCTCCACCTTAATGACCTCGGCGCCCATGTCCGCCAGGATGCGGCAAGTCACGGGGGCGAGGCCGGCTTCGGAAACATCGAGAACGCGGATGCCTTCTAACGCCATCGGCATAACATCACCTCCGGAAAGAGCCTTTTGAAACGACTAGCATTCCTCTAGGTTCGTCATCTTTAGCTTGATAATTGGGATTTCCAATATGGTTCCGGGTTAGATGGCCTATCACTTTGAAACCGACACTCCCGGCTAAAAGTTCAATTTCCCGGGCGCTATAACAACGTATCACCTCGTTGGCTCCGTACCCCTCCTCATCAACTCCCTCAATAATCCTTCCATCCAGCAATATGTGCGTGTGCTTGGTTTTGTATGTTGAAGTGGGAGTGTCGAACCATTCTTCCGCCAGAGAATAGCCATTTTCAATCTGGTTCCAGGTCTTTCTATGCTCGACCTTAGAAAACCTCTCTAGCGGAAGGTAATCAATAAAGGCAGAACCGTCTTGTTTTAGTACCTGATATATCTTTTTCAGCATTTCCAGATTATCACTCTCGGAGAAAAAACCAAAAGTCCCACTAAGCATAGTCACCGCGTCGAATTGACTCTGATACTCTATTGACCTCATATCCTGCTCGATGAACTTACCGCTCAAACCTTCTTTTCGGAAAGCATCTCTGGCGAAGGCAATGAGGCTGGATACATTATCGATACCTGTTACTTTAAAGCCCTTTTGCGCGAATACCTTAGCCTGGTCGCCACCGCCGCATCCAAGATCGAGTATCTTCGACTTCGGTGCTAATTTACATACTTCCCGTATTAAGGCTACAAGCTGCCTATCCCACTGGAATATTCCAGGTATCTGATGCCGGCTGATGACGCGCCAATAATACCCCCAATATTCTTTGTATGTCTTGAATGACCGTTCCATCGTCACTCTTACTTCTCGTTCCCCACTATCAAACACGAGCAAATACCCGTCCCGGCATTGCCGCCGAGGTTATGGGTTAAAGCGAGGCGCGGGTTCTTGACCTGCCTGGGGCCGGCCTTGCCCTGGAGCTGTTTATACATCTCGTACATCATGCGCAGGCCGGAAGCTCCGAGCGGGTGCCCGAAGCACTTCAGGCCGCCGTCGGTATTGACCGGCAGGTCGCCTTTAAGGGTAAATGTGCCGGCCTCGATGTCTTCTGTAGCACGGCCGCGCGGGCTGAACCCAAGGTCTTCGTAGACGATCATCTCGTGGATGGAAAAACAGTCGTGCACCTCGGCGCAACTTATCTCTTTACGCGGGTCCTTCACGCCGGCCTCGGCGTAGGCTTTGAGTGAGCCCAGCCGGTTCTCCTCGATATGGGTGAAATCGTAGTCCTGCCGCATGGCGCCCTGCCGCGCGCCCACGTTTACCTGTAAAGCTTTAATATAAATGGGGTCAGGCCGGAACTTTTTCGCCAGGTCGGCGCGGGTAACCACGGCAACTGCCGCGCCGTCGGAGACGCCGCAACAATCGTAAAGGCCGAGCGGCCAGGCGATAATCGGCGCGTTCACCACCTGGTCAACAGTCAACTCGTTCTGGAAATGGGCTTTGGGATTCAGGCTGCCGTTGTGGTGGTTCTTCACGGCTATCTGCGCCAGCAGCCTTTTGCCTTCTTCAGGCTTGATCTTGTAGTCGTGGAAATAGCGGGTGGCCATGTAGGCGAACGACGCCGGGGCGCTGTAGCCGGGGCCGATGCCCGAGCTGGCGTCCTGGTTGTCCCCCACGATACTCGGGCCCTTGACGCCTGTCGCGCCCGAGTCCTTGAGCTTTTCCACTCCCACCGCCAAGGCGATATCACAGACGCCGGCGGCCACAGCATAACTGGCGGCCCGCAAAGCCTCCGACCCCGTGGCGCACATGTTCTCCACTCGCGTCATGGGGATGTACTGTAGCTGTAAAGGTGAAAGGGTTATGGCCGAGAGGCCGGAAAAGACCGTGCCCACCCAGGCCGCCTGGATATCTTT
>JBFYTX010000183.1:0-4298 GCA_041300345.1 Dehalococcoidales bacterium
GTAGGTGCGGCGAATATCCGGGTCGGCGAACTGGGCGATATACCCGACGGGTATGGCCACCATGGGGGTGATGGGACTCATTTTCCGGAACGCCGCCAGCGCGCCTGCGGAGCGCGGCAGGAAGTATCTCTGGCAGTAATCGGACGGGTCGTTGATCAGCAGGTCGTATTCTTCCGGGGGCATGTATTCCCCCTCGACGTACTGGTGCGAGGTCGCGTCGTCGGGCAGGCCGTGTCCCGGCCACTTCTGTATCTTATAATCGACCATGTCCAGTACACGGGCGGGAAAGACGAGGCTGGGCGGGAAAAAGCAATCCATATCGTCAAAATCGCGCAGGAATTTCAGCCAGGCGCGCTTCATCTCATCATAATCGTTCATCACTTTTTTCATGCTGGTGCCGGCGTAACGGGCCGGGTAATACTGCACCGGCGTGATGACGGGCACGCGGTCGGGCTTCTCCAGCTTGATGGCCTTGATGAAGCGGGTCGTCCGCTCTTTATAAAGTCGCTCCGCTTCCGGGCTATCGAATTTGATATCCGGGTTAAGCCAGCGCTGGAAGCGCTCCTCGCGCTTTTCCTGCCAGGTCAGGGACGACCAATTAGAAATGCCTTCCATAGTAACCTCTTACTAATAACCAAGAAACAATAACCAAATAAATCCCAAATATCAAATTCAAATTTCCAATTGGTTATTGAATATTGAAATTTGTTTGGAATTTGTATCTTGTATCTTGGTTATTTCCCCTTAATACTTCCCGTATTCGTCGCGGGCTTCGACGATGGCGCGGAGGTTGGCGGGGTCGCACTTATCGATGCCGGAGCCCAGCGACAGGATATAGCCGCCGCCCGGGGCGCAGAACTCGATGAGCTTGCGGCAGTATTCTTTGATCATCGGCGGGGTCTGGGTATAGAGCATGGCCGCGGTCACGTTACCGGCAATACAGGCAGAGTCGCCGAGGATCTTCTTGGCCTTGAACATGTCCGTCTTTTCCATCGTCCAGACGACCGACGAGCGGGGCAGGTCGCTGATAATATTAAGGCGGGCGTCACTATAAGAGCCGTCGATGACCATCATCGGGACGAATCCCTCGTTAACGCAGCCGAGGAGGAGTTTGCGGAAGGTAGGCCAGTAAAATTTCTCGAACTGCTTGATGGACATAAAAGAGTCGTCGCCTTTGTGCATGGGGACGAAGATGATGGGGCTACGGGCGAGGTCAGCCATGCTGACGGCCGCTTCCCGGGAGCGCTCGGCGATGACCTCCAGAGCTTCGAGGAGTTTTTCCGGCTGGCGGTACATATCCACGACGGAGCCGCGGGTGCCCCGCAGCATATCAGCCACGGTATCGAAGGGGGCCAGCATAACACCGCCCATCAGAGGCGGGTAGCCCGCTTCAAGGGTAATCCGGGCGCACTCCATGGCTACTTTCTGGAACTTAGCCTGCTCCTCGGCGGCCGCCGTGACGGTTTTAAAGAGCTTCCGGAAGGCGGGGTCGAGGGCCATCGCCATGAGGCGCTGGGGGAGACCTTGGTATGAGGAGAGTGAGGGCATATCCGCCAGTGGGGCGAAGGCGCCCCAGGTGCGGGGGGTGAACTTACGCAGGCCGAAATCGAACTGGTCTTTTATAAAGAGGTCGTACTCGTCCGCCTGCATGTACTCTTTTTCCACGAAGTTATGGAGGGTAGC
This sequence comes from Dehalococcoidales bacterium, assembly GCA_041300345.1. Lineage (GTDB taxonomy): Bacteria > Chloroflexota > Dehalococcoidia > Dehalococcoidales > RBG-16-60-22 > JBFYTX01. Next base: position 1,684 of record JBFYTX010000183.1, read on the forward strand.
CGTGTCCGGCAGGCCGTGGCCGGGCCATTTGTTAACTTTATAGTCGAGCAGTTCATAGGCGCGGCCGGAGAAAAACGAGGGACCGTCGTTGGAGTCCTGGTCGTAGTCCTGAATCCACTTAAGCCAGGCGGGTTTGATTTTGGTATGGTCGTAGAGCATGTCGTGGAGGGTATAGCCGGCGTTATAGGCGACGATAGAGCCGCCGGGGATGTGCAGGGGAACGCGGTCGGGGACTTCCATCTTGATGGCCTTGATCATCCGGGTGGCGCGCTCCTTGTATTTCTTGGCGGCCGCCGGGCTGGAGAACTTGATATCCTTGGGGGAAAGCCATTTCTTGAAGCGCTCCTCGCGTTTTTCCTGCCAGGACATTTCCGACCATTGTTTTTCCGCTGTCATGTCACTCCTGTCTCTTAATAACCAATAACCAAGATACAAGTTCCAAACAAATTACAAATCTCAATAATCAAGCATCTGGATATTTGAATTTGGTTATTGTTTATTGTTTGGTTATTGTTACTTGTATCTTGGTTATTCTTTAGTATTTACCGTATTCCCTGGCGGCCGCCATCATGGCGCGCATGTTTTCCGGGTTGCCTTCATCGACGTTGGCGCCGCCGGCGAGGACATAGCCGCCGCCCTGACCGCAGACCTCGATGAGCTTGCGGCAATGCTCCTTGACCTGTTGGGGAGTGCCCATCATAATCAGCGAGCTGGGCACGTTACCCATAATACAGCACCTGTCGCCGATCTTTCTTTTGGCTTCAAAAATATCCGTCTGGTCGAAGTACCAGGCTACGGTCCCTTTAGGAAAGTCCCCGATGATGTCGAGCCGCTTGTTATAGCTGCCTTCCGCGAAGAGCACCGGTATGATGCCCTCGTTGATGAAGGCCATGACCACCTTTTTTAAGGTCGGCCAGTAGAAAGTCTCGTATTGTTTCACGGACATAAAAGAGTCCGCGCCTTTGTGGAGCGGCATCATGACGATGGGAGCCGCCGCATTAGCTACCGAGGACAGAGCGTTGTTGATGGCGATCGGGGCTATCCTCTCCATGGCGGCGTGGACTTTTTCCGGCTGCCGGAAAATATCCGTCATGATTCCCTGGGTGCCGCGCAGGGTATCCCCGAGGGTATCGAACGGGGCCTTGGCGAGGGCGCTCATCACGCCGGGGAACCCCATCGCCAGGGCCTCCGCGGAGACCTCGCCTACCGCCGCGATCCATTTCAGGCTTTCCATCCCGGCCTTCATCATAGCGTTAAAGCCGGCCTGCACTTCCGGGTTGGCGAAGGGCAGGAAATTACCGGTCACGATTTCTTCAAAGGACGTCCACGGCGGCAGCTGGGTGAAGCCTTTGAGAGCGCCGAAGACCCGCGGCAGGTAGGTGCGCATCCAGAAATCAGAGGGGTCGCGGATTAGAGCATCGTACTCGTCGGCCTTCATGTATTCGCCCTCTACCGCCTGGTAGGAAAGCGTATTCCGGGTAAGTCCATGACCGGGCCATTTGTACAGTTTATAATCCACCGCGTCCAGTGACGGGCCGGGTGGCACCAGGACGGGGGGAACAAAGGTATCCGCGTCGAACTCATGGAGCACTTTACGCCAGGCGCGTTTCATCTCGTCAAAGTCATACATCACGGTAGCGAGGTTGGTGCCGGCGTAATATGCCGCGTAAAGTCCCATCGCCGGCAGGATGCAGGGCACCCTGTCCGGTTTCTGGAGAGTAAAGGCCTTCATGAACCTGGTGACTCTCTCTTTATAGAGTTTTTCAACCCCCGGGGAGGTAAAAGTCACGCCCGGCGGAGAGAGCCACCGCCGGAAGCGCTGTTCCCGCTTTTCATCCGGGGATAACTCCGCCCACTCTTTTTCCATGTTAGTTCACACCAACCCACTTCTTGGCGAGAGAAACCGCCGCCATGGCGTCCTTACCATAGGCATCCGCCTTGGCGTACTTCCTCACCTCGTCGTCCATCTGGCCGCCGCCGATCATGATCTTGAGGTTCTTTCTCAGGCCGGCTTTTTCCAGGGCTTCGACGGTCTCTTTCATGGCGTCGAAGGCGGGGGTAAGGAATCCGCTCAGACCGAGCACGGGTGCCTTGGTGTCTTTGACAGCCTGAACGAATTTTTCTATAGGTACGTCGACGCCGAGGTTGGTGACCTCGAAGCCGTTGACGTCCAGCATGAAATCGACGATATTCAGGCCGATATCGTGAATATCACCGGCCACGGTGCCGATGACGACCTTACCGAGCTTCTTGGTTTTAGCGGCGGACTTGAGATGGGGGGACACCAGGGCCATGACCTCTTTGAGAAGCTCACCGGAAAATACGAGCTCCGGCAGGAAATATTCGCCGCCGGCGAAACGCTTGCCGACGATCGCCATGGCCTTCGTATTGTCGGCCAGGATTTCCTGCGGGTCTTCTCCAGCGGCCAGTCTCTTCTTGGTCAGCGCGAGCACCTCATCCTCTTTGAGGTCCGCCATCAAGCGTACGAAATCTTCAGACATACCTTACTCCTCCTTAATTTTTTATGGTACTTCTGAGAATACAGCTGGGTTAGCTTTTGAGGCTCTCAGCCCCACCTGTCGTAGGCAGTATATCAATGCTCTAAAAAAAAGTCA
>JBFYTX010000214.1:0-10882 GCA_041300345.1 Dehalococcoidales bacterium
GGGTCGCCGGGCAGGAGGTGAATGAGTAAAAAGACCAATATCGTAACCAGCAAGAGAACAATAATACCGATAATGAGGCGGCGAATGATATAGGTAGTCATCTTACGTCTCCCTTATTTACGAGGTTATCTTACACGCAATGCCAGACTCGATATAAATATGGGATTTGCGCTGAGTTTAGCATGATTTTTTTACGGTGTCAAACTTCTCGGTACTCACACATTCAACCTACTTAATAGAACGTTTGACAGGGCTTAAAAATAGGTGTTAAACTCCCCGTAAACGCTGAAATATCAAGGGGGTAAGGAAATGGCTAAAGCGATGAAGAAGAAGGCGGTAGCGGCCAAGGTCACCAAGAAGAAGACCGCAGCGGCTAAAGCGACGAAGAAAAAGACGACCGCGGCTAAAGCGACCAAGAAGAAGACGACCGCAGCCAAAAGCGCCAAGAAGACCACCGAGTCGGTGCTGCAACACCACGTCCAGGCGCTGCTTGCTCGCAAGCTGGATGAGATTATCAAAGACTACTGCGAGGAATCAGTGGTCTGCATGCCGACGAGCACCGCGCGAGGACTTAAAGAAATACGGGACACCTTCGCTACGGCATTGAAAATGCTCACGCCAGAGGCGCTATCCAATATGAAGAACATCAAACAGGATATTGACGGCGAATATTGCTACGCGCTGTGGTCGGCGATGCCGGTAATCAGATTTGCCGGCGACACTTTCCATGTACGTGACGGAAAGATATTATTGCAAACGGTCGTCACGCAGTTGAACCCTTAAGCGACGCTCCAAGACCGCATTTACAACTAATAATAAAACGGCATCCAAAACCACCTCGCTGGTTGCGGTGGCCTGTATGCTTAATGAGAGGAGCGATATCCATGAGCGATGTTTATGAAGTACTCAGTCCCTGGGCGGAAGCCGACCCCATCCCGCTGCACGGGCTGGCGCCGCGGCTGGACAGGCTGGACGGCAAGAGAATCGGGCTGCTGTGCAACAGCAAGCGTGCCGCGCCGCTGATCCTAGATGCCACGGAGAAGCTTCTAATGCAGGGGTTCCCCACCGCCAGGGTCAGTCGATTTCTGGCGCGCTCGTTCTCAGTATCTTCACTGGAGAAAGACAGGGAAGGGGAATTCAACGACTGGCTCAAGGGGGTGGACGCGGTCATCGCCGCGGTGGGCGACTGAGGGGCGTGCACCAAGTACCTTGTGTACGACGCCATTTACATCGAAGGAAAGGGCAAGCCCGCGGCGACTTACGTCTTCGAGCACTTCGCCAACGACGCGATGTCCGCGGCCTCCAGCAAGGGGATGCCGGTCATCAGGATCGTGCCGGAGACGATCGTTTCCGAGTCCACCGCCACGGCGACCATAGACGCGGCCGTGGCCGCCGCATTCGATAACGTAATCGCCGTGCTGACCAGGCCGCTGACCCCGGAAGAAAAAGCGCCGCGGAGCAAAGAGCCGGAGCACCCGGCGCGGCTTGTTTTCAAGGGGACGCTGGGGGAGGTCAACCGCTTCTTCTACCAGCGCGGCTGGACGGACGGGCTGCCGGTCATACCGCCGACCGCGGAAGCGGTGGCGGAGATGCTTACCGGGGCCGGCCTGCCCGCCGATACGCTCATCGAGAAGCTGGAGCCGCGGCAGGGCAAGGCCACCGTGGAGAGAATCGCGGTCAACGCGGTGATGGCGGGGTGCCTGCCCACCCATATGCCGCTGCTCATCGCGGGGGTGCACGCGCTGGCGGCCAACCCGGTCTGCGGCATGATGGCAGCGAGTACAGGGTCGTTCGCGCCGTTCTGGCTGATAAACGGGCCGGTCGCGAGGGACGCCAACTTCCGCGCGACTTACGGGGCGACCAGCCCGGGAGATATTGCCAACGCTACGTTCGGGCGGGCCATGGGTCTGATCACCAAGAACATCCGGGGCATCCGCAAACAGGTGGAAGACATGGGCGTGCTCGGCAACCCCGGCAAATATAGCTGGGTAGCCGCCGAGAACGAGGAAAACAGCCCCTGGGAGCCCTTCCACGTCAGCCGCGGCTTTAAGAAAGAAGAAAGCACCGTTTCACTGATGTTCCCGCAGTCGTTCCAGCAGATGATGCCATTTAGCACGGACGATAAAGGCATACTGGCGACCATCGTCGGCAGCGTGGTACCGGCACGCCAGGGCACGTTCGCGGTGCTGTTGACGCCCAACAACGCCGGGTCTTTAGCCAGCGGCGGGTGGAGCAAGCAGTCGGTAAAAGAATTCATCATGAAAAACACGGTCGTGCCGGAAGGTTATTATAAAAGGCTCGGCCTGGACGACAGCAAGCCTTTCGACCGCGGCAACGTCGTCATCGCCAATACAGCGGAGAAAAACGCCATCTTCACTGCCAGCCCGCGCTTCCCCGACCCCGTCCACGTGTTCGTCCTGGGGGGATTCGGGTCGTGGATGGGATTTTTACAGGGCGGGCCGGCGCCGATGACGATAAAGGTGGAGCTGCCGCAGGACTGGGCGCAGCTGGTCAAGAAATATAAGAACGTCGTGCCGACGTACGCGAGATATTAAGAAATACTACAAATACTACCAATAATCAAATATTGAGATACTGGTAGTATTGGTATTTATTTGTAGTATTGGATTATTCCTTGATCACTCACCCCCTCGATCCCCCTCTCAAACTGGCGCATTTTTAGTGCTCTAATTATTTCTGTTTGAGAGGGGGAGAGAATCTGAGAGGGGGCTCCGCCCCCTCTCTCCTACACTCCCCTCTCCAGCCAAAATCAGTCTGGTATTGATCGATTTTTCATGCTGGAGAGGGGCAGGGGTGAGGTTACAATTAACATCCCGTTTAAACCACACCTTAATAGTTCAGTATTGACAGAACTTATTGAATATTTTATAATGTATCTACAGTCAGGTTGAGGTTTGAACATTTATGACCATTAAAGATCCAGAGCGCAGTTTTATAGAGGAGGCCGGGGCAGTCTTCGAGCAGACCGGGATCCCGCGGATGGCCGGGAGGCTGTTCGGGTGGCTGCTTATCGCCGACCCTCCCTACCAGTCGCCGTCAGAGCTGGCCGAGGTCCTGAAAGCCAGCAAAGGCTCGATCAGTACGTCGATACGGCTGTTGACGCAGATGGGTTTCATCGAACGGCATTTTATCCCCGGCTCGCGCCACGATAATTTCCGCCTGACGGACGACGCGATCCAGAAAATCATCAGGCACGGGCTGGAGCAGGAAATCAAGATGTTCCGGGCGCTATCCGAACGCGGGCTGGAACTGACGAAAGCCATCCCGGCGAAAAGAAAAGTCTGGCTGAAAGAAATGCAGAGTCGATACGCTTACCTGGAAAAAGCCTTCCCGGCGCTGCTGGAGGAGTACGACCGGGAAAGAAAGCAATCATAAATTACCGGGCGGTTGCGCAGCTTGTTTCAACACCCTCAACGCCCTCAAGGTTACCCACTTGCTGGGTTGCCCTTTCTTTTCTTGTATCTCTGCCAACTCTTTTCCGGTTATATAAAGTTTCAGGGAGTTATGGTACCAATAGAAGACTTTCTCTTCTTGTGTGTCTCCCAACTCCTTGTAGGTACGTTCAAGCAGCCAGCGTCCTTGTTGGTTTTGTTTACTAATGACCAGATTTAACGCGTTAGCTAACTTGGGATTCTTGGCTTGCCCCAGCGCTATTAGGACCTCCAGGTTCTGAAGCACATCGGTTTCGCTACGGAGAGGATAATAGAACTTGAACCAGGTTGAGCTAGGCTTGTTCCCCCTGCCAAAGGGGTAATCGGCGACCGCCGGGTCGTGGCTCAAGAGAAAGTCCACGCCCCGTTTGATAGCCTCCTGCATATTCCTGGTCCGTTGCGCCGGTGGCACCTTGTTCAAGGCAATCATCGCCTTGATTGCTCCCTAGGCGCATGGCAGATTACCATTGCGACCGGAACAGGCGAATGGAAGAGCTTTCCCGGGCTTATTCTGATGTCTGTTTGTATGGTGGTTCGAGACGTCAGGTGCTCTTTCTCCGTTAATAGCATCCGCCAGCCATTCCATCGCCGTCTGCAAGCGTTGGTTGTTAAGCCAGCCGAAGTCTATTAAAGCCGCTACCATTGGACTCGCCGTGCAATAGTTGAAACCGGAAGGTGTGCCTTTCAACGACAGACCACCCAGGGGAGCGCCATTGCTGGCAATGAACCGAGAGAGCAAAAAACTGCAGCCGGCGCGAATACGCGGGTCAGCTCCATCCGCCCCAAACTGCGCCAGAAAAACGAGAGCCGGCACCGTCCCGGTGTACCTGGGGTGTTCTCCCCAATATCCTTCCGTATGCTGCGCCGCCAAGATCACCGGCACCAGCCCGCTTGCCATGATAGCTGCTTTAGCAGCTTTGACTTCTTTATCGTTCTCATCCCGGCCGAGTATATCACGCAAAGTATAGTAGCGGATGGCTGGCTGGGACTTATCGTTCTCCAAAAGCCAGCCGGTGGGGTCGGCCTTTAGAACTTTTTTCCAGTCCCGCGGGATTACCAGCTGATTCTCCTTGTGGTCGAACGATGTTCCAGTCTATAATTACGGATTACATAAGTCAAGACTGCTGAAATATTTATTGTGTTTAGTATTGACAAAACATACTATATATATTATAATATGTAAACAATAATAAAAGGAGGAAAGAAAAATGTTAGCACTATGGATCATCCTGGGTATCGCCGTCATCCTGTTCTTCATGTCCCTGCGCACGGTCAGGCCCACGGACCGCGGCCTGGTGGAGAGGTTCGGCAAGTACAATCGATTCGCCAACCCGGGCCTGCACTTCCTTATCCCGTTCGGCATCGAGCGGCTGGTGCGCGTCAACATCACCGAGATGATGGTCAGCTCGGAGAAGCGGGAAATCATCACCGCGGACTCTCTTAACGCAGAGGTCGACTCCAACGTGTACTTCAAGGTCAAGCCGGAGGAGGAAAACGTCAAGAGGTCGGTCTACGGCGTCTACAACTACCGCGAGCAGATCGTCGCCCTGGCCAAGACGACCCTGCGTAACATCATCGGCACAATGACCCTGAAAGAGGCCAACAGCGAGCGCAACAAGATCAACATGGCGCTGTACGAGCAGCTGGCCAAAGAGACCGGGCACTGGGGCATCGAGATTGTCCGAACGGAGCTTAAAGAGATCCAGCCCCCGCAGGCAGTGCAGGAGGTCATGAACAGCGTCGTGGTCGCCAACAACCAGAAAATCGCCGCGCAGGACTTCGCCACGGCGACGGAGACCAAGGCGGATGGCGAGAGGCGGGCGGCGATCAAAATGGCCGAAGGACAAAGGCAGGCGCAGATCCTTAAAGCCGAGGGCGAGGCGCAGGCCATCGCGCTGGTCAACGAGGCGGCCGACAAGTACTTCATCGGCAACGCGCAACTGCTGCGGAAGCTGGAAGCGCTGGAAAAAGCTCTATCGACCAATGCTAAGATAGTGCTGCCAACCGGCCAGAGCCTGGTGAACGTTATCGGGGACCTGGCGGGGATATCGGACGGGCACAGCAAGATGAAATAGGATAACAAAACCGAGGTAGTATCCTCACCCCTGTGTCCTTTTTAAGGACCTCACCCCCTCAATCCCCCTCTCCTGTCCGCAGGAGAGGGGGAGGGGAAAAGGGAGGGGTTAGCGCCCCTCTCAAATTTTCTCCCCCTTTAGTCCGGCGTATTACCCACCCGGGAATACTTGCCCGTTACCGCGATATCGATAAAAAGCAGCGGCTTGTTTATCTTAGCGAAGGTGATAGGGCCATGATGCAGGCCGGCCGGGACATACACGGACGAAGGCGATTTGATGATATGTTTTTCTTGCTCCTCCCCGAGGCACACCTCAATCTCCGAATCGAAGTCCGCGGCGTCTTTGGGATTAGTAGAGAAGAAGCCCAGGTACTGCGGGAACTCATGGACATGGGGCTGGGAAATCATGACGTGGGGATGGGTAACGTAAATCGTGTCGATAGACAGGTGACCGCCGCCCCATTTACCCTCCAGATGGCGCGTGCTCATCACGCTGGCATTGGGGTTTTTAGGGTCTTTGTGGAGCACATCCGAGGTTACATATTTACCGTACCGGGTTTCAGGCATTTTTCTCCTTCTTTCTCAATAATCCGGGGCATAGCGATGTCTGTATTGTGAGGCTTTTAAGGGCTAATTTCAATGGCTTTTAAGTAATCAATCAACGATTCGTTTTTCGTTTTTTTATTTTTAGTTTTGTAGCTAAAGGGTCGATTTTCGTAGCTATTATTCGTTTCTGACTTTATGTCCAGTCAGCTTCAGGATATAATTATTCGTTTTTAAAGTAATGGCAAGTGACTGGAAAGTTATTAGTTATTAGTATTTAGTTACTAGTATATAGAGGAGGGCGGGGAAAAGGGAAGGGGATTTTGTCGCGTTTGTTAGTCCTCACCCCCTTGCCCCCTCTCCAGACCCAGGATCATGAGGGTGGTTTTATCTCTTGTCTGGAGAGGGGGAAGGAAATTGAGAGGGGGCTGGCGCCCCCTCTCGCTGACGCACTCCCTGGATTACGGTTATTTGAAAGGGGGCTTTACCCTTCAGGGTGAACCTTCAGGATGAACCCTCTTTCGCTAGCGCACTCCCTTAAGATAACGGGGGAAGTTTAAAAAGGGGGCGAAGGGTCGAAATCCCCCTTATAAGGGCGAGAGATCGTGAAAACGGTAAGCAGTTGATGGTGTGAAGAACGGGATAACGGATTGCTTCGCTATGCTCGCAATGACAATAAGGGGCGTTTAAGAGGGGCGAAGGGTCGAAATCCCCCTTTATAAGAGCGAAAAATCGTGAAAACGGTAGGCAGCTGATGGTGTGACGTACGGGATAACGGATTGCTTCGCTATGCTCGCAATGACAATAAGGGGCGTTTAAGAGGGGCGTCAGCCCCTCTTTTCTTTTATGCCCCCTTCCCTTGGCAAGGGAAAGGGGAAAGGGGGATAGGTCATAAGAGAAGAGGAAAGCTTCTGACCCTTCTGTGCAAAGGTAGAAGGGCAGGCAGGCCCAGGATAAAACGCTCAGAATAACAGAAGGAAAAAGCAGAGTGTAGGGGGGGAAGTAAATATAGTTCAGGAGTTTTTCACGAAACGGTAGCCGATGTTGCGGACGGTCTCGATATAGGTATGAACGGCGTCTTCTATCTTGGAGCGGAGGCGGCGGATATGAACATCCACAGTACGGTCGCCGCCGAAATAGTCGTAGCCCCAGATCTTGTCCAAAAGCACTTCACGGGTATAGACGCGCCCGCGGTTGGCCGCCAGCAGTTTGAGCAGCTCGAACTCCTTAAAAGTAAGCTCGACCAGCGCCCCGTTGACGGTCACCTCGCAGGTGGCGAGGTCGAGGGTCAGCCCGTCGCACTTAATCTGTTCGCCGCTGTCATGGCGGGGGGTCTTGCGGACGACGCGGTTGATCCTCAGCGCCAGCTCCCGGGCGTCATAAGGAAAAGCCGCGAAGTCGTCCGCGTCCAGAGCGAGGCCGGCCTTTTCCAGCAGGGCTTCCGGGACGAGGGCGATAACCGGCAGGTGGAGGTCCTGCGTTATCCGCCTGATAAACGCGGGGATCTCCGGCGCCTGAGTGTCAACTTCGAACAGCAGGACATCGGGGCCGGCGGCGGCAATGGCTTCGCCAACGCCGTTATTACAGGGGACGCACGAGCAGGACAGGCCGAGATTTTTTAGATTGCTGCGGAGTTCAGCCTTTTCTTCGTTGTCTGCGGCTATGATAAGCACGTTCTGCATAAAGACCGCCCGGCGAGCCGGAACTATACGGCAACCGTTTACCGTATTTTAAGAATATCATGCGACGAACAGGCATGTCAATCCCGGCTGGTATATTTATATCATATGTGTTTTGCGGTAAACAACCGGGGTCAAGTGAAAAACAGAAAGGGAAAGATACCTCACCCCCTGCCCCCTCTCCAGCCTGCGACATATTTTCAAGCTGATGGATTCTCCGGCCGGAGAGGGGGATTTAGAGGAGAGGGACTGACGTCCCTCTCGCTGACGCACTCCTCTTAATCACCCTCACCCCCGTATCAAGTACGGGGCAGGCTCTGCCGTCTCCTATCGAGGGAGAGGGAAAAATGGATTCCCGCTACGCGGGGATGTGAATAATTCACCGGGGCGTCTGAGAGGGGTGAAGGGGATTGAAAATCCTCCTCACTCCCCCTTTGACAAGGGGGACGAAATACCCGTAAGGGGCGTTTTAGAGGGGTGGAACCTCTCTCTTTTTGTTTCCCCCTCTCCAAACAAGTAAAATTAGGGCATGACTGTTGTGGCAGTTTGGAGAGGGGGACAAAGGGTGTGAGGTTTGCCCCTTGCACGGAGAGGCACAAATGAGGCACGGTTGCACGAAACGGCTGAAAAATAGTATGGTATTTGATAACTAAAGCAAATATCCTATAATAAAAGGGGGGCGGGAGGCGGGGCGCCAAATCCAAAAGAAAAGCCGGTCGGGCAGAGAGGACGAGCATGGCTGAGCCAAACAAAGAAACCGCGAGACTCGATACGCTCCTGGCGACGTTCAGGGGGGAAAAAGCCGAGCTGATCCCCATATTACAGCACGTCCAGCAGGAATTCGGTTACCTGTCCGATGACGCCATGAGGCGAATCGCCCATTTCCTGAAAGTGCCCGAGGGCACGGTGTACGGGGTGGCGACGTTCTACGCCCAGTTCAAGTTCGTGCCGGTGGGGCGGAACATCATCAAGGTCTGCCGAGGCACGGCCTGCTACGTCAAGGGCTCGCCGCGGATCATCGACGAGCTGGAAGCGGCGCTGGGCATCAAGGACGGTGGGACGACGGAGGACATGGAATACACGCTGGAGACCATCGCCTGCTTCGGCTCGTGCGCCCTGGCGCCGGTGGTGGTCCTCAACGACCAGGTCTACGGCCGGATGACGCCGGACAAAGCCAAGAAACTCATAGGGAAAAAATAGTCGGCCCGAGGGGGATGCGATGAACTTTCAAGAGACCAGGCAACGGGCAGCCGCGAAGTGGCAGGCCGTGCAGAAAAGCCGGAAGGCCCGGATACTGCTCGGGACCGGCACGTGCGGGGTGGCCGCCGGCGCGGAAAACATTTTAAAGACGTTCCGGCAGGAGCTGGAGAAAAACAACGTCGAGGCGGACATCACCCAGGTGGGGTGCATCGGGCTGTGTTACGCCGAGCCGCTGGCGGAGATAATAAAGCCCGGCAAGCCATCGGTCTTTTACGGCAATCTCACCCCGGAAAAAACGGCGGAAATCGTCCGCGACTACATCGCCGGGGACAACCCGCGGCCCGACCTCGCCATCGGCACGCGCGGCGAAGGGACGATCGAAGGCATCCCCCGGCTCTTCGACCTCCCGGTTTTAAAGCCCCAGCAGCGCATCGTCCTGCGCAACTGCGGCAACATCGACCCGACCGACATCGACCAGTACATCGCCAGCGGCGGCTACGATGGCCTGCTCAAATCCCTCAAAATGCAACCGCAGGAGATAATTGACGAAATTAAAAAGTCGGGGCTGCGCGGGCGGGGCGGGGCCGGGTTCTCCACCGGCATGAAATGGCAGTTCTGCCACGACGCCGCCGGCTCGCAGAAATACATCATCTGCAACGCCGACGAAGGCGACCCCGGGGCATTCATGAACCGGGCGCTGCTCGAAGGCGACCCCCACTGCGTGCTGGAAGGCATGCTCATCGGCGCGTACGCCATCGGGGCGTCCGAGGGCTACATTTACGTCCGCGCGGAGTACCCGCTGGCCATCAGGAGGCTCAACGCCGCCCTGGAGCAAATGGAGAAATACGGACTGCTCGGCCAGAACATTTTAGGTTCGGGGTTTAGTTTCATCATCCATATCAAGGAAGGCGCGGGGGCCTTCGTCTGCGGGGAAGAGACCGCCATGATGGCGTCCATAGAGGGCAACCGCGGCATGCCGCGTCCCCGTCCTCCCTTCCCGGCCAACTCCGGCCTGTGGGGCAAGCCCACCAACATCAACAACGTCGAGACCTGGGCGCACGCCTCCGCAATCATGCAGAAAGGGTCGGGGTGGTGGGCCGGCTACGGCACGGAAAAGAGCCGCGGCACCAAGACATTCTCGCTGGTGGGCAAGGTCAATCGCACCGGGCTTATCGAGATACCGCTGGGCATCAAGCTCAGGGAGGTCATCGAGGGCATCGGGGGGGGGATCGGGGGCGGGAAAAAGTTCAAGGCCGTCCAGACCGGCGGGCCCTCGGGCGGTTGCCTGCCGGCAAGTTTCCTCGATTCGCCGGTAGACTACGAGTCGCTGGCGGCGGCGGGGTCGATAGTGGGGTCGGGCGGGATGGTGGTCATGGACGAGGACAACTGCATGGTGGACGTGGCGCGCTACTTCCTGACATTCACGCAGTTGGAGTCCTGCGGCAAGTGCATCCCCTGCCGCTGGGGCACCAAGCAGATGCTCGACATTTTAAACGATATCACCCAGGGTAAAGGCAAAAAGGGCGACATCGAACTACTCCTGGAACTGGCAGCGTCGGTCAAAGACGCCTCGCTATGCGCGCTGGGCGGCACGGCGCCCAACCCGGTGCTGACGACCATCCGGTATTTCCGCGACGAGTACGAGGCACATATCAACGAGAAACGCTGCCCGGCGGGCGTCTGTAAAGCCCTGCTGACGTATTACATCGATAAAGATAAATGCGCCGGATGCGGCATCTGCGCGCGAGCCTGCCCGTACGGGGCAATAAAAGGCGGCAAGCGTCTGGTGCACGTCATCGACCAGGAAAAGTGCGCCAGGTGCGGCACCTGCCTGGAGGTCTGCCCGGAGAAGTTCAAGGCGGTCAAGAAGGTGTCCGGAGAACCGTTCAGCGCGCCCGCCGAGCCGATACCTGTAACCGCCGGCAAGTAACAAG
>JBFYTX010000224.1:0-3167 GCA_041300345.1 Dehalococcoidales bacterium
GGGTGAGGTCCTTTAAGCGTTAGACTTTTTAATTACACGTCCGCTTTAGACTCGTCGAAGGTGGTGATAGCCACCAGCTTATCGCCCTCATCCAGCGTCATGACCCTGACGCCCTGGGTGCTCCGGCCCTGCGTGCTGATGCCGTGCCCCTCTTCTTTAATCGGGGTGCGGGTCATCATGCCCTCGGCCGTTATCAGCATGACCTGCTGCTCCTCGGTCACCACGCGCGCGGCGGTCACTTCCCCGGTCTTATCGACTATCTTGAACGTCCGCACGCCGCTGCCGGCGCGGTTCTGCCGCGGATATTTATCCAGCAGGGTTATCTTGCCGTAGCCGCCCTCGGAGACGACGAACAGATAGCCGCTGGGGTCGACCCTGTCCATGCTGATAATGCTGTCGCCCCCGGCAACTTTCATGCCTCGGACGCCTCCGCTGGTACGCGAAGCCGCCCTGAGGCCTTTAACGTCGAAGCATATCGACTGCCCTTTACGGGTCACCAAGATGACGTCGTCCTTGTCCGTAGCCAGGCAGACCGAGACCAGCTCGTCCTTTTCGTCCAGGTCCATGGCGATAAGGCCGCTCGAACGCACCGCCGCGAAGTTGTCCACCGCCGTCTTCTTCACCTCGCCGAGCTTGGTGGCCATGATCATATAGGTCCCCGGCATCAGGCCGGTGGTGGCGACCATCGCCGTGACCCGCTCGCCCTCGGCGATGGACAGGAGGTTGATTATCGCCAGGCCTTTAGACGTGCGCGTGCTGCCGGCGGGTATCTCGTGGCACTTTAAATAATAGACTTTCCCTTTGTCGGTAAAGAAAAAGAGGTCGTCGTGCGTATCGGCCACGGTCAGGATCATCACGGCGTCCTCTTCGCGCGTCACCTGGCCGATGATGCCCTTGCCGCCGCGGTGCTGCACCACGTAGTTGCGCGAGGATATCCGCTTGATGAAGCCGCGGCTGCTCAGGGTCACCACGACCCTCTCGTGGGGGATGAGGTCTTCCTCGGTGAAATCGAGCTTGCCCTGTTCCTGGATCGCCGTGCGGCGCTTGTCACCGAACTTCGATTTCAGGGCGGCGGTCTCTTCTTTGATCACGCCCATGATCCTCTTGGGATTGGCCAGCAGGTCTTCGAGGTAGGAGATGGTCTTGATGACCTCGGCGTATTCGTCCTGGATCTTCTGACGTTCCAGCCCGGCCAGGCGGCGCAGCTGCATATCGAGGATGGCCTGCGCCTGGAGCTGGCTGAGGCCGAAGCGGGACATCAGATTTTTACGGGCGGCCTCGGCGGTTTCCGACTCGCGTATCGTCTTGATGACCGCGTCGATGTTGTCCAGCGCTATCCTGAAGCCTTCCAGGATGTGCGCCCTGGCCTTGGCCTGTTTTAGCTCGTATTTTGAGCGGCGGGTGATCACCACGCGGCGGAAATCAACGTAGTGCTGGAGCGCCTCCTTGAGCGAGATAACGCGCGGCTGGCCGTCCACCAGCGCCAGCATGTTCACAAAGAAGGACGATTGCATGGCGGTGTGCTTGTAGAGATTGTTGAGGACCTTCTCCGGCTGGGCCTCGCGCTTGAGCTCGATGAGGATACGCATCCCCTGCCGGTCAGACTCGTCACGGAGGTCGCTAATGCCTTCGATTTTCTTATCTCTAACCAGGTCGGCCATGGTCTCGATGAGGGCGGCCTTGTTCGTCTGGTAGGGAAGCTCGGTCACTAAAATCTGGCGGCGGCCGCCCGCGCTGGCGCTGGTGATATGGGCCTTGGCCCGCACCACTACCTTGCCGTGGCCGGTGGCGTAAGCGCTGCGGATGCCCTCCATCCCCATGATAATGCCGGCGGTGGGGAAATCGGGGCCCAGTATAAATTTGCTCAGGTCTTCTATCGTGGCCTGGGGATTCTCGATCAGATAGGCAATGCCGTCGCAGACCTCGCTCAGGTTGTGCGGCGGGATATTGGTGGCCATCCCTACGGCGATACCGGCGCTGCCGTTGACGAGCAGGTTGGGCAATCTCGCCGGTAGAACGGTGGGCTCCTGGAGGCTGTCGTCGAAGTTCGGCATGAAGTCGACGGTCTCTTTTTCGATATCGACGAGCATCTCCTCGGCGATCTTGGAAAGGCGCGCTTCGGTGTAGCGCATGGCGGCGGGGGGGTCGTTATCGACGCTGCCGAAGTTGCCCTGCCCGTCCACGAGCGGATAGCGCAGGGAAAAGTCCTGCGCCATGCGCACCATGGCGTCGTAGACGGCGCTATCACCGTGCGGATGGTACTTGCCCAGGACTTCACCGACGATACGGGCGCTCTTGCGGGTCGGCCCGGTAGGACGCAGTCCCATGTCGTTCATGGCATAGAGGATGCGCCGGTGCACCGGCTTGAGCCCGTCGCGCACGTCCGGCAGGGCCCGCGAGACGATGACGCTCATCGCGTAATCGAGGTACGAGGTCTTCATCTGCTCTTCGATATTGATTGGTACTGGCTTTGTCTCGGATACCATAGCCTCCCGACCTCCTATTCGTTGTCCGCGCCCGTGTCGTCCTCCGGTTCCGTGGACTCCTCGGGCAATACTTCGATTTCATCCCCGCCGATGATGGTGTAGCCGGACTCGTCCTCTTCCTCGTCCTCGGGTTCGAGCTTCAATAGCTTATCTCCCACATACGGGCGGAACTCCTCCATGCCGCGCGGCGGGAAGGACAGCTTGCCGGCCTGGCTGGGGTGCTGGTAGGTCTCCCTGACCATAACGGTCATGCCGTCTGCGGTGGACTTGACCACCACCGCCGAGTATTTGTTGCCGCCGAGCATCAGCCGGATCAGGCGCTGGGCATGCTTCGGCTCTACCCTACCCAGGTGCTCGCCCCGCCCGTTTTCCACCACCAGGGACGAGCCTTCGATCTTCAGCGACGCCTTGTCCCCGGCCACGGTCAGGGCGCGCTTTTCCTTCTGCGCCAGCTCGATCAGCGTGACCACGCCCGCTTTACCGATTTCCTCGATGAACTGCTGCGGTTCGACCTTGTCCGTCT
Organism: Dehalococcoidales bacterium; assembly: GCA_041300345.1. Lineage (GTDB taxonomy): Bacteria > Chloroflexota > Dehalococcoidia > Dehalococcoidales > RBG-16-60-22 > JBFYTX01. The sequence goes on from JBFYTX010000224.1 coordinate 3,010, forward strand.
CGACCGCCGCCTTGACCGACCCCTTGAGGTCGTTGAGGCGTCTCAGGTTGCGGTTAGCGATGGCGTTATACCGGTCGAATTTGACCGACTGGCCGTAGGCTTCCTTGGCCTTGGTGTAATTACCCAGCTCCATATAAGCCCGGCCGAGCCGGTTGAAC
>JBFYTX010000229.1:0-4487 GCA_041300345.1 Dehalococcoidales bacterium
GGGCAGGACAATACCGCCCTTAAAGCGCGTCTTGAGAGCGCAGAAGGCACAAGCCAGGAGGCCGCCGGTAAAAGTCTCGGCGACGGCAACAGTCAGCTTTTTCTGCCGCAGTAACCCCCCAACGATACCTTCCAGGGTATCGGCGTCGGCGCCCCAGATATATTTGTCCAGTATTTCCCGGATATCCTTTTCCCGTCGGGAGAGCACGGCAACGGCTGCGGGGCGTGTGGTAGTCTTGGCAGTAATGCGCAGGTTGATGCCGTCCGCCTTGGCGTACAGCGCCAGGGTAGGATTGGCCGACTTTAAAAAAGGCGCCACCAGGAGGTCGACACGGGCCTCGGAAAGTCCCCAGGTCTTTAGCGTCCGGGACAGGATAATGGCGCCGCTGCGGGCCTTCAGGCGGGGCAGGACGGCGTTCTGCCACATCGCCTGCATCTCTCCGGGGGGACCGGGCAGGATAACGATAACGCGGCCGTCTTTTTCGACCCACCAGCCGGGGGCGGTGCCGGCAACGTTATGTAAAGCAACTGCGGAAGGGATAAGGGTAGCCTGCTTTAAATTATTATCGGGCATTTCAATGCCCCGCCCCTTGAAGAATGTGGTCAGCTCTTGTTTCAGGGCGGGGTCGATAGTCATCGGCTCTCCGAGCAGTGCGGCGACGACCTCACGGGTAATGTCCCCCTGCGTGGGGCCCAGCCCGCCGGTAATGATGATCAGGTCCGACCTTCCCAGGGCCTGGCGAAGGACTAAAGAAAACCTCTCGAAGTTGTCACCTACCGTCGAGCAATAATAGAGGTCGATACCCAGCGCCGCCAGCTGGCCGGCGATATAGGAAGTATTGATATCGGCGACTTCCCCGAGGAGAAGCTCGGTGCCGCTGGTAATCAGTTCAGCCTTCATCGACAACCATATTATCGGGCAAACGAGTGAAATGTGCAATCGGCGATGCCTATCTTTGCTTGTGGTTAATACTTCATTACTCACCCCCTTGATCCCCCCCTCAAACAGAATCATCTTTAACACGTGGTATCCTTTATTGTTTGAGAAGGGGAAAGAATTTGAGAGGGGGCACAGCCCCCTCTCTCTTTAACTCCCCTTTCCAGCCACAACGAGCAACGTTTCAGAAGATGTAACAGGCTGGAGAGGGAAAGGGGTGAGGTTTGCTTTTGACAATCAAACAGAAGAAGACCAGTTCGCAAAGTACAGGTGTCCCGAAACTATACAGACTTGACGGCGTAAAGGCGGAAAGTGATATTATTTAGACTAGAGTCTTGAAAGAAAGGGAAAAACATGGCTAAAGGACAGTATGACAGATATTTCTTAAAAGAGCCGTGGGGAATAATCCACCCGGGGACGCCTCCTGATGCGCCCGTATACATCGGGATCGGTCAAAAGGAATCCATGACGGAAAGAGGCTGGGATGAACCTCTCACACAGGTCCTGCGCCCGATATACCGGCCCTACCAGATGATACCCAACGGGCACCGACACTCCGTGGCGGAAATCCTGTATTTCATCGGCGGGGATCCGATGAACTTTAAAGAGTTCGGGGCCGAGGTAGAGTTTACGATGGGCGAAGGCGCCGAAGCCGAGACGCACGTCATCACCAACACCACCTGGGTGTACGTCCCGGGGAACCTGCCACACTGCCCTCTCAACTTCAAAAGGGTAGATAAACCTATCATGTTCGGACACATCATGTTCGCGCCAACCTTCGACTCAACGATAGTAGGCGGCAATAATCCCACCAAACGGTAAATTATAGAGCGGTGCGGGCAGGCGGCATCCGGAAAAGACCGGAGCCTGCCCGCGGTTTGTTAGAGGCAAAAATGCTAAAGATACGGAGATACCGACCCGAGGACAACAAGGTCGTTAAAGAACTGAACGAGTCGGGAATAGCGCAAATGGACCTGCCGTTTGACAGGCACGTCGTCCCCAATATCGACAGCGATTTCGACGACATAGAAGGCGTCTATCTCAACAACCGCGGGGAATTTATCGTGGGACTGGAGGGTGGGGAGGTCGTGGCCATGGGGGCGTTCAAAAAGAGGACTCCCGAATGCGCTGAATTCAAACGCCTGAGAATACACCCCGACTACCAGCGTAAAGGCTACGGAGAGACGATCATGCTTGAGCTCCAGAAGCTGGCGGCGGAGATGGGCTACACGGAAGGCTTCCTCGATACCCTGACCACCAACCGCCGGGCGCAGCGGCTTTTTGAAAAACTGGGGTGGGAAAAAAGCGGCAACGGCAACACGGGGCCTTTCAAACTTTTTTACTATACCAGGAAGCTTAATAAGGGGGTCAGTTGAGATGGACATGACCTTTAAAGAAAAATTCACGACGCTCTGGAAAAAGTACTTCAATAGCGCCGACCTGCCGATCGCCTTCTACTACAGCGATGAAGAAGGAAACGCCGAGGTGGTAAAAGCGGGAGCGGGGCCAAGGTGCATCATCGGGGGGCTGGTGAAAGTGCAGAAAGGGGAATCGGCGGCATACGATGTAGACGCGGTGGGCTGTCCGGGAGGCAAACGATACCTGGGCTTCGCCGATGAACTCATGCCGGACTTCGAATACTTTTTATCGTGCGGGATACCCGGCAAGATGGAAGGCGAACGGTATAAAAAGACGCCGGAGATGGTCAAGGAGTACATGAAGAAGCACGCGCCGGCGACGAAAGCCCCCGCCAGGTATATCGTTTTCAAGAGATGGGACAGGCTGGAAGCCAGAGACAACCCGGAGGTGGTCGTCTTCTACGCCCGGCCGGACGCGCTGGCGGGGCTTTTCACACTGGCCAGCTATGACGAAGCGGAACAGAACATGGTGATAGCGCCGTTCGGGAGCGGCTGCGCCAGTATCGTCCAATATCCTTATCTGGAAACAAAGTCGGCCAGGCCGCGGGCGGTCATCGGCATGTTCGACGTATCGGCGCGGTCTTTCGTGCCGGCGGACGTCCTGACCTTCGCCGCGCCGATGAGCAAGTTCAAGAGAATGGTCGACAACATGGAGGAAAGCTTCCTCATCACGCCGTCCTGGGCAAAAGTGCAGAAAAGGATAAAATAATCTAAGATTTATATAAAGAGACCGTTGAGGAGACAAACAATGACGCAAATAAGCCTGGTACGCACCGACAACAGAACAGAGGGAACGCGAAAAGCCGTCAACCTGCTTAAAATAAACCCGGTAAAAGGCAAGGCGATCGTCCTCAAGCCCAACTTCAATACCGCCGACCCGGCGCCGGCCTCGACCCACAACGACACGTTGCGATCGCTCATCCTGACGCTTAAGGAGATGGGGGCGCGGAAAATAACGCTCGCCGAGCGCAGCGGGCCGGGACCGACCACCCACGACAACATGGAGAAAAAGGGCATCTTCGTCATGGCGAAAGAACTGGGGTTCGAGATACTGGACCTGCAGGTGATGCCGCGGGAGGGGTGGATACTGATACAACCCAAAGACAGCCACTGGAAGGACGGCTTCCTGTTTCCGAAGGTATACCGGGAGGCGGAGGCCATCGTGACGACCCCCTGCCTCAAGACGCACCAGTTCGGCGGGCATTTCACGCTGTCGCTAAAGCTTTCCGTGGGCATGGTACCGCCGGGACTGGGACCGGCCGGCTCCGGGGGATACCCGTACATGAACGAGCTACACAGCTCGAAGTACCAAAGAGTAATGATAGCGGAGATAAACACGGCCTACAAGACCGACCTGGTGGTGCTCGACGGGGTGGACGCGTTCGTGGACGGAGGGCCTCACGTGGGCACGAGGGTCAAGGCTAATGTCATACTGGCGGGCACGGACAGGGTGGCCATAGACGCGGTCGGGGTAGCCGTTCTGCGCCGGCTGGGGACAACGCCGGAGGTCAGCCGGGGCAAGATCTTCGAGCAGGACCAGATCAAGAGGGCGGCGGAGCTGGGGGTGGGGGTAAAAAGCGCCGGCGAGATAGAGGTAGTGACGGGGGACAAAGAGAGCGAGGAGTACGCGGCGGAGATAAGAAAACTACTGGCGAAGGGGTAATTATCACTGTATAAAACATTAGTGGCGGCGGATGGGGCTATGGACGAGTCACTCATTCGAGAGTATGCCAGAGCTTACAGGCAGATAAGCAACCTGTCCGGCATATCACTGATCTTTGGGTTTTTAAGTATCGCTTTCTTTGTAGCCGTGGTGCTTTTCAGGGGCGACCCCCCGGAAGACTTCGTCATCGTAGACACCGCCGTCATAGCCGTAGTTACGGGGTCGATGGCGCTATTCAAATTACGCAAATACCCCAAACTCATGGGCAAAGGGATGGCGATCGCCGGGCTGGCATGCGGGGGAGCAATGGTACTACTGATACTATCATTTATTATTGTAGTGCTGGTGACATAGGGCTCCGCATTGACAAGCCGTGATCGAAGACATAGCAAACGGTATATAATACTCTCAAGGGCAGGTAGATATTAGTGAGAAGACTCCTTAACATGCTGTCGGTAAGCATTAACTGG
>JBFYTX010000048.1:0-2626 GCA_041300345.1 Dehalococcoidales bacterium
GAAGAGGGCATTTTTCGTTTCGGCACCGAGGAGCAGAAGCAGCGACTGCTGACTCCCTTAGCCCGCGGCGATTCCCTGGGTGGCGTTGGCTTTACCGAGCCGGACACCGGCTCCGACCCTTCCGCTATTGCCACCACCGCCCGCCGCAGCGGCAAGGGCTTTGTCATCAGCGGGCAGAAGATGTTCATGGCCCTGGCTTCTGCCCTTGACGTCGTCCTCCTCTTTGCCCGCCGTGAGGGTGAGGGACTGAATGCCTTTATCGTCGAGCGACGGTCGCCGGGCTTCGCCGTGCAGGAGGTCCTGGAGACGATGGGACTGCGCGGGCTCGGCACCTCGATTGTTAATCTCGATAATGTCTACGTGCCGGAGGAGAACCTCATCGGTAAAGAGGGGCAGGGTTTCGAGGTCCTGCTGGAAGCCATCAGCATTGAGCGGATGTCCGTGGCAATGCAGGGCGTGGCGGCTGCCCGGGCGGCTTTAGATCTATCTCTGGAGTATGCGCGACATCGCCAGGCCCGCGGTAAGCCCATCAACCGGATGCCGTCCATCCAGCAGATGCTGGCGGAGATGGCCTCCCGCGTCGAGGCCGCGCGCTGGCTGGTCTACCGCACCGCTTTCCTGCGCGATCAAGGCCAGAGTATCCAGTACGAGTCCTCAATGGCCAAGCTCTTCGCCTCGCAGGTGGCGGTGGACGTTACCCGGATGGCGATGCAGGTCCACGGCTCTTACGGCACGATGAAGTCCCTGCCGGTGGAGCGCCTTTACCGCGACGCCAAGATGCTGGAGATCTATGTCGGTATCTCCGAGGTCCACCGCAGCATCATCGCTAATAAGTTGATTCAATAATTTTTTATCCTGACAGGGCTGATAACATACTCTCCCCTTTTATCCCCCTCTCAAATATCCTCCCCCTCTCCTGCGGACAGGAGAGGGGGATCAAGGGGGTGAGGTTCTTTAAAAGGACAGAGGGGGTGAGGTATATTATAAACAGGAGAAAAACTTGCCCCCAAAGCATTTCAAACTGCTGAAGACCTCCAGCCTGGCCCGCGCCGGCGAGCTTTATACCCCTCACGGCGTTATCTCTACCCCCGTCTTCCTCCCGGTGGGCTCGCAGGCCACCGTCCGTACGCTGACCCCGCAGGAGATAAAAGACACCGGCTTTAACATGGTCCTCGCCAACACCTATCACCTCTATCTCCGGCCCGGTATCGACGTTATTGCGAAGCTGGGCGGGCTGCACCGTTTCATGGCCTGGGATGGCGCCGTCCTTACCGATTCCGGCGGCTACCAGGTCTTCAGCCTGGCGCCGTTCTGCAAAATTAACGACGAGGGTGTTACTTTCCGTTCGCACATCGACGGCTCGGAGCATTTCCTTACCCCCGGGCTGGCCGTTCAATACCAGGAGACTTTAGGCTCCGATATCATGATGGTCCTCGACCACTGTTCAGCTTTCGGCGATAGCCCGGATAAGGTCCGCGCGGCGATGGAGCGGACGCACCGCTGGGCGGAACGCTGCCTCAAGGCTAAAACTCGCGACGACCTCTCTCTTTACGCTATCGTCCAGGGCGGCATGTTCCCCGAGTTGCGGGAGCAGTCGGCGGCTTTCCTGGCCGGCCTCGATTTCCCCGGCTACGCCATCGGCGGCCTGAGCCTCGGCGAGCCTAAAGATATCACGCTGTCATTGGTCGCTCAGACGGCCGCCCTGCTTCCTGAGAACAAGCCCCGCTATCTCATGGGCGTCGGCGCCCCGGAGGACATTATCGAGGGCGTTGCGCGGGGCGTTGATATCTTCGACTGCGCCCTGCCGACCCGCGTCGCCCGCAACGGCGCTTTGTTTACCCGTAATGGACTTATCAATATCAGGAAATCTCTATACGCTAAGATGGATAAGCCCGTCGACCCCTCCTGCGATTGTTTTGCCTGCCGCACCTTTTCCGCCGCTTATCTGAGCCACCTCTTCCGCAGTGAGGAGCTTCTCGGCCTGCGCCTGGCATCCATCCATAACCTGCGCTTTATCGCCAATCTTATGCGCGGTATCAGCGAGTCGATCATGGCCGGTTCATTCGAGGACTTCCGTAGAGATTTTCTATTTGCCTATAAGACCACCGATGAGCCCGCCCGCGTCGACCAGAAACAGCGGTGGTTGCGTAAACGGGCCTGATGTCATAAAAATTCCACATTTTCCCTTCCCGTGTTTGACTTATTACATTCTTCTTCTGGTAAAATAAGGACGTTAATACAGGAGATATCGGAGGTATCGTATGGCTCAAGAGAACCCGGATAATTTCTATAGAGCCCCTCAGGAACCACATGCCCGCCCCATCGGAGAACACGAATCGGCGATTAAAACAGGCAATAAATATCTCTGCCCGCATTGTCGCGTCGAGGTGCCGGTAAAGCAGGATTGCCCTTCGTGCAAGGCGGAGATCGACTGGTCTAAGATCTAGACGGTGTTCATTGGGGAGGGGATGGGAAGCTAACAGCTAATAGCTAATAGCTAACATCATCCCCCGTGGATGACGTACAGGACGTTCAGCTTATCACCGTCCTTGAGCGGTGTGTTCATGTCCTTCGGGTAGACGCTTTGCCCGTTGACGTAAAAATCATAGGAGCTCATCAGGTCGCC
>JBFYTX010000083.1:0-12395 GCA_041300345.1 Dehalococcoidales bacterium
ACACCAGAATATCAACCTGGGCAAGGCCGGCCGCAAGCGGCACATGGGCATCCGGCCGACGGTAAGGGGCTCCGCGATGTCACCGCGGGACCATCCCCACGGCGGGGGTGAGGGACGATCGCCGATAGGCATGCCCGGGCCCAAGACGCCCTGGGGCAAGCCGGCCATGGGCTACAAGACCCGCAAGCCGAAGGCTTCCGATAAGATGATCGTGAAGCGGCGCGGCAAGAAGGGCGGTTAGCGAGGAAATATGTCAAGGTCAACGAAAAAAGGCCCGGCAGTCGACGAAAAGCTGATGAAGCACGTGGATGCGACGATACGCTCGGGGAAGAAAACGGTCATCAAGACCTGGGCGCGTCGCTCGACGATACTGCCCCAGATGGTTGGGCTGACCATCGGCGTCCATGACGGGCGGCGGCACGTGCCCGTCTATATCAACGAAAACATGGTCGGTCACAAGCTCGGCGAGTTCGCCCCGACGCGGACCTTCCGCGGCCACGTGGCCAGAGCGGAAGCCGCGGCCAAGAAGGCACCGGCGGCAGCGCCAGCCGAGTCGTAAAGCAGGTGTAGGAAAGTGGAAGTAAAAGCGGTAGCGAAAGACACGGGACTATCGACGACCAGGGTACGGCCGCTGGTGAACCTGGTGCGCGGTAAAAAGGTAGAAGAAGCCCTGCGCATCCTCCAGTTCACGCGGACGCCCAAGGCGAAGTACCTTGCCAAGCTGGTGAAATCGGCGGCGGCCAACGCCGAGAACAACTTCCAGATGGACCCGGCCGACCTAAAGATAGTGAAAATATACGTCGATGAGGCGCGGGTCATGCGCCGTTACCGGCCGCGGTCGAGGGGGCGGGCCAGCCCCATAATAAAGCATTCCAGCCACATCACCGTGGTGGTATCGGAGGAGGTCTAATTGGGCCATAAAGTTCACCCGACGGGTTTCCGGCTCGGGGTCATCAAAGACTGGCAGTCGAAGTGGTACAGCGAAGCCCACTACGCCGAGTTCATCCTGGAGGACAACAAGCTCCGGGAGACGATAAAGTCGAAGTATTCCGAGGCGGGCATATCGCTGATCGAGATTGACCGGCAGGCCAAGGACGTAACGATCACACTGCACACGGCGCGGCCCGGCATTGTCATCGGGCGGGGCGGCCAGCGTGTCGACGAGATGCGGCAATACCTGGAGAAGCTAATCGGCAGGAAGATACGGCTGAACATCCAGGAGGTCCGCCAGCCGGAGCTGGACGCCTACCTTGTAGCGAGGTCGATCGCCGAGCAAATCGAGAGAAGGGTAGCCTACCGGCGGGCCATGAAGCAGGCCATTTTCCGCACCATACAGTCGGGCGCCAAGGGTATCAAGGTCAGCGCCGCGGGGCGACTGGGCAACGCGGAAATCGCGCGCCGCCAGACGTCGCACCAGGGGCAGGTGCCACTGCACACGCTGCGGGCGGACATCGATTACGGATTCACCGAGGCGCACACCACGCTGGGGCGCATCGGGGTGAAGGTATGGATTTATAAAGGGCAGGTCATGCCCGAGCTCAAGGTAGAGACGGCCGAGGAGAAGCCGGCGGCGGAAGCCGCGCCGGCGGCCGCGCCCGCCAGCGGAGAAAAATCGGCCATAATCGAGGAGAAACTCAAGAAACTGGTCGAAGCGGCGCCCGAGGCCGAGGTAAAGGAAAAGCCGAAAGCCGCCGAGAAACCAGCCAGGAAGATAGCGGAAGCAGCCCCGGTCGCGGCACCGAAGGCGAAGCCGGCCAGGGCTATCAGACCGGCTGCCGAGGTAAAACCGGTAGAAAAGCCAGTGAAAGCGGCGGCCAAGGCGCTTGAAGTAAAACCGGGAGAAAAGCCGGCCAAACCTAAAGCTAAAAAGACCGTAAAGACAACCGAGGCCGAGGCGCCGGCAACCAAGGCCCCCGCCAAAAAGAAACCGGCGGCTAAAAAAGTAGCTGCCGAGGCCGAGGCGGCGCCGCCGAAGGCCCGCAAGAAGGCGGCGGCCAAGCCGGAAGCGCCAGCGCCTAAAGCCAAGAAGACAGTTAAAGCCAAAGGTAAGGAAAAGTAAGAGGCACCAGTCATGGAACAGCCCAAACGTGTAAAATACCGGAAATCCCAGAGGGGCAGTCGCCGCGGCAAGGCGAGGGCCGGCAACACGCTCGACTTCGGGGATTACGGGATGCAGGCGTTGCAGTCCGCCTGGGTGACGGCGGCGCAGCTGGAGGCGGCCCGGCGCGCCATCACGCGCTACATCCGGCGAGGCGGCAAGGTCTGGATCCGCGTCTTCCCGGACAAGCCGGTCACCAAGAAACCGGCGGAGACTCGCATGGGCAGCGGCAAAGGACTGGCAGACCACTGGGTGGCTGTGGTGAAGACGGGCAGGATGATGTTTGAAATGGCGGGGGTGGGGGAAACGGTGGCCAAGGAGGCAATACGCCTGGCCTCCCACAAGCTGCCCCTTAAGACCCGCTTCGTGCAGAAAGAGTCGGCAGCCGCGATGAGCGAGGCGGCCAAGTAGGGAGAAAGCGATGGCGACACTCAAGGAACTAAGGGTGCTCAGCGTGGACGACCTGAAAAAGCAGGTGGAAGAATCGCGCCAGGAGCTCTTCAATTTACGCTTTCGCCTCAGCACCAAGCAACTGGTGAACCACCGCGAACTGCGGAGGGTCAAGAGGAATATCGCCAGGTTAAATACCCTGCTCACGGAAAAAGAGCTGGGGATAAGGCAGGCCTGAAAAAATGGAAATAAAGCGCAAGACGAGGAACGGGGAAGTAATCGGCGATAAGATGGCCAAGACGGTCATCGTGGCCGTGGACACGCCTAAGAAACACCCGATCTATAAAAAGACGATACGGAGAATCGTGAAATATTACGCCCACGACGAAAAGAAAATAGCCAAGATGGGCGACAAGGTAAAGATAGAAGAGACACGCCCGCTGTCCAAGCTGAAGCGCTGGCGCGTGGTGGAGATCATGGTCAAGGGCGAGGTAGCAGAGATCAAACCGCAGGAAATAACGAACTAGAATATTGGTGAAGAAAAATGATCCAGATGCAGAGCAGACTCAGGGTGGCGGACAATTCCGGGGCGCGGGAAATCATGTGCATTAACGTCCTCGGCGGCACCCGCCGGAAATACGCCTATATCGGCGACACAATCGTCGCCTCGGTAAAAAAGGCCATACCCAACGCCGCCACCAAGAAGGGTGACGTGGTGCGGGCGGTCATCATCCGCACGGCCCACCCCTACCGGCGGCCGGACGGCTCGTACATCAAGTTCGATGAGAACGCCGCCATTATTTTAAGCGACAAGAACAATCCCAAGGGGACGCGCATCTTCGGACCGGTAGCCAGGGAGCTGCGGGACAAGCAGTACACCAAGATCATCTCGCTGGCGCCGGAGGTATTATGAAGGCAAGACGATGAAGATACATAAGGACGACATAGTGCTGGTCATCGCCGGCAAGGACAAGGGGAAAAAGGGCAAGGTGCGCTTCGCGTACCCGCGCCAGGAGAAGATAATCGTGGAGGGCGTGAACTTCATAAAAAAGCACTCCAAGGCCAAGGGCGCCGCCAAGCAGGCCGGCATCATCGACCTGGAAGCGCCGCTGGACGTCTCCAACGTGATGCTGATCTGCTCCAAGTGCAATAAACCGGCGCGCGTCGGCTATAAAAAGCTCGAGACCGGCAGGGAGGTAAGATACTGCCTTGCCTGCCGCGAGGTGGTGGAATAAATGGCCAGACTCAAGGACAAATACCGCCAAGAGGTCGTGCCCCGCCTGATGGAAACCGGCGGGTTCACCAACGTCATGCAGGTGCCGCGGCTGGAGAAGATAGTGCTCAACATCGGTCTAGGCGAGGCCATCAGCAACGCCAAAGCGCTGGAGACAGCGCAGGGCGACCTGCAGGCCATCGCCGGCCAGCACGTGGTCATCACCCGCTCGCGAAAGTCCATCTCCGCCTTCAAGCTCCGGGAGGGGATGCCAATCGGCATGATGGTGACGCTGCGCGGCGAGCGCATGTACGACTTTTTCGACAAGCTGGTCAACGCGGTGCTGCCGCGCATGCACGAGTTCCAGGGGATCCCGGCCGACTCCTTTGACGGGCGGGGCAACTACACGCTGGGGTTCAAAGAGCAGATACTGTTCCCGGAAATAGAATATGATAAAATCGATAAGGTACGCGGGCTGGAAATATCGATAGTCACCACGGCCCGGAGCGACGAGGACGGCAAACGGCTGCTCGAGCTGCTCGGGATGCCCTTTGCCAAGGACGGAGAAAGCTAAAAATGGCCAAGAAGTCGATGATATTGAAATCGCAGAAGACGCCCAAGTTCCCGGCGCGCCAGCACAACCGGTGCAAGATATGCGGGCGGCCCCGCGCCTACATACGCAAGTTCGGCATCTGCCGGATATGTTTCCGGCACCTGGCGCTAGACGCGCAGCTCCCCGGGGTAAGAAAATCAAGCTGGTAAGGTAAGAAAGAAATGACAGGAATAATCGTCACCGACCCGATCGCCGACATGTTGACCCGGATACGCAATGCCATCATGGTCAGGCACGACAGCGTCCCCGTGCCGGCATCGCGGATAAAGCTGGCCATCGCCAAAATCCTCAAGGATGAAGGGTTTATCACGAACTTCGAGGTGGTGGGCAAGCCGCACCGGACGATCAAGATACAGCTGCGGTACATGGAGGATAACAAGCCGGCCATTTCCGGGCTGCGGCGCATCAGCAAACCGGGACTGAGGATATACGCCTCGAAGAAGGAAATCCCGCGGGTGTACGGCGGGCTGGGGATATCGATACTGTCCACATCCACCGGCCTCAAAACCGGGCAGCAGGCCTGGAAACAGGGAGGCGGGGGCGAAATATTATGCTATGTTTGGTAGGATTTAACCATGTCCAGAATAGGTAAAATGCCGATAGCCGTGCCGTCCGGGGTGACGGTGAATATCAGAGATCGCGATGTTACCGTCAAGGGGCCTAAGGGTGAGCTCAGCCGCACCCTGCCGGCGGAGATGGTCGTAAAGATGGAGGATGGGAAAATAACCGTGGCCCGTCCCAGCGAAAGCCAGAAGCACCGCGCCTTCCACGGCCTGACGCGGACGCTGCTGGCCAACATGGTGGAAGGGGTGTCCAAGGGCTTTGAGAAGACCCTGGAAATAGTGGGGGTGGGCTACCGCGCCGAGAAGGCCGGCGACAAGGTCAACATCCGCGTGGGATTCTCGCACATCGCGGAGGTCAAGCCCCTGCCCGGGGTGACCCTGAACGTGGAAGGCGTTAACAAGATCAAGGTCAGCGGCATTAACAAAGAGGTGGTGGGGGAGATGGCGGCGAACATCCGGGCGATCAAACCGCCCGACCATTATAAAGGCAAGGGCATCAGATACGCCGGCGAGGTCGTCCGGCTCAAGCCGGGCAAAGCCGGTAAAGTAGTCGGCAGGAAGGCAGCATGAGCAAGTCGACATCCATAGAAGGGCGCGACAGGAGACACCGGCGCGTCAGGGAAAAGGTCAGCGGCACCGCGGAAAGGCCGCGACTGTGCGTTTTCCGAAGCGTGAACCATATCTACGCCCAGGTAATCGACGACGCGCGGGGGCACACGCTGGCCGCGGCCTCGACGCTGGACACGGAGATAGCCGGCGACTCCAAGGGAAAAAAGAAGACGGGCAAAGCGGAAATGGTCGGCACGCTGCTGGCCAAACGCGCGATAGACAAAGGCATCCAACAGGTCGCCTTCGATCGCGGCGGCTCGAGATATCACGGGCGCGTCAAGGCGCTGGCGGAAGCCGCCCGCAAGGGCGGGCTCAAGTTCTAAGAGAGGGCATGGCGAGGACTGATGAAGCAACCACTGAGCAGAATTGACCCGGTCGACCTGAACCTGAACGACAAGCTCATTACCGTGAACCGCGTCGCTAAGGTGATGAAGGGCGGCAAGCGGCTGCGCTTCAGCGCCCTGGTGGTCACCGGCGACGGCGCGGGGCACGTAGGGGTAGGGACGGGTAAAGCCAACGAGGTCCCCACGGCGATAAGCAAGGGCGGGGCGCAGGCCCGCAAGTATTTAATCAAGGTGCCTTTAGCCGGCAGCACCATCCCGCACCAGATAACGGTCAGCTTCGGGGCGGCGACGGTACTGCTGAAGCCAGCCATGCCGGGCACCGGCGTCATCGCCGGCGGCAGCGTCAGGGCAGTGCTGGAGGCCTGCGGCGTAAAAGATATTTTAACGAAGTCGCTGGGGACGTCCAATGCCATTAACGTGGCCAAGGCGACGATCAAGGCCCTCAGCCAGCTAAAGATACCGCAGGACGTCATCGCCAAGCGGCGAGGGACGGCGGTACCTACCGGGGAGGCGGCGGCAAAGTGAGCAAGCTGCGCATTACCTGGGTTAAAAGCGGCATCGGCTATGAGAAGCGGCAGCGGGAGACGCTGCGGTCGCTGGGATTTCACCGCCTCAATCAGAGCGTCGTCCACGAGGACACGAACTCGGTAAGAGGCATGATCAACAAGGTCAGACACCTCGTGAAAGTGGAGGAAGAGATTGGTCAGACAGGATAATATCGCCCCGGCGCCCGGCGCGAGGCACGCCTCCAAGCGGGTAGGCCGCGGCAACGGCAGCGGGCACGGCACGTACTCCGGACGGGGCTGCAAAGGCCAAAAAGCGCGGACGGGCAACAACAAAGTGCGTCCCGGCTTCGAGGGAGGGCAACTGCCCCTGATCAAGCGCCTGCCGCGGAAGCGCGGCTTCACCAACATCTTCCGGACGGAGTACTGCCCTGTCAGCGCCGGCGCGCTTAACGTCTTCGAGGCCGGCAGCGAAGTGAACCCGGAGGCCATGCTGGCCGCCGGCATTATAAAATCGATAAGGATGCCCGTTAAGGTGCTGGGGGACGGGGAAATCGACCGCGCCTTAACGGTCAAAGCACACAAGTTTTCCGCTTCCGCCAAAGCCAAGATAGAGGCCGCCGGCGGCACCATCGAGGAGGCAGGCAATGCGGCAAAGGTCGACTAGACCCAGGCTGCTCCAGGCGATGATGGACGCCTTCAGCCTGCCCGACCTCAGGCGGCGCCTCCTGGTCACGTTCGGCATCCTGGTAGCCTTCCGCTTCATCGCCCACATACCGCTGCCCGGCACCGACCCCGAGGCTCTGCGCAATCTGTTCGGGGAGAACGCGCTGCTGGGCATGCTCAACCTCTTCAGCGGCGGCGCCATGAGGCAGTTCAGCGTGGCCTCGATGGGCGTTTACCCGTATATCACGGCCTCGATCATCATCGTCCTGCTGGTGCCGATCATCCCGGCCCTGCAAAGGCTCTCGCAAGAAGGCGAAAGCGGCAAAAACAAGATCAACAATATCACCCACTGGCTGACCGTCCCGCTGGCCGGATTATCCGGCTACGGCCAACTGATACTGCTGCGGAACGCGGGCGTGGTCAGCGACAGCGGCATGCTGCCGACCATCACCATCATCATCTCGCTCGTCGCCGGCACCGTCTTCCTGGTCTGGCTCGGCGAGCTCATCACGGAGTACGGCATCGGCAACGGCATCTCGATCATCATCTTCGGCGGCATCGTCGCCGGCTACCCCCAGAGCATCCAGGAAGGCTTTCTGGCCCGGAGCAACCCTATCGGGCTTCTCGCCTACGTCCTGATCATGCTGGCCACGATCGTCCTCATCGTTATTTTCACCGAGGCGCACCGGCGCATTCCGGTGCAGTACGCCCGCAGCGTTTTCCGCGGCGGCCGCATGTACCGGCAGTCGGGCTCGACGCATATACCGATGCGGGTCAACAGCGCCGGCATGATACCGCTCATCTTCTCGATGTCCGTGGTGATCTTCCCCGGCATCGTGGCGAGCTATTTCAAGACCGGGGATACTGGTTTCGCCGCGACCATCGTCAAATGGTTCACGCCAGACACCTCCCCCTGGGGGTTTTACTGGATATTATACTTCCTGCTGTCGATCGGCTTTGCCTTCTTCTATACAATGGTTACCTACCAGCAGCAGGACCTGCCGGGCACTTTACAGAGACAGGGCGGATTTATCCCGGGGATACGGCCGGGCAAGAACACGGCCACCTATCTCAGCGGGGTCATCAACAGGATAACCTGGGCGGGCGCGCTGTTCCTGGCCTTCGTGGCGGTGATGCCCTTCCTGGCGCAATCGATCACCAACGTCCAGCAGATACAGATCTCCAGCCTGGGCATGTTAATCGTGGTAGGCGTAGTCCTGGACACGATGAAACAGCTCGAGGCGCAGCTGGTCATGCGGCGCTACGAAGGCTTTATCAAGTAGGGGTTTGGGTGTATATTATTTTATTGGGGGCCCCGGGGGCGGGAAAAGGCACCCAGGCGGCGATGCTGGCCGGGGAGCTGAAGATAGTCCAGGTAGCCTCCGGTGACCTTTTCCGCCAGGCGCTGGAAAAAGAAACCGGGCTGGGGATAAAGGCTAAAGCCTACATGGAAAAGGGCCGGCTGGTCCCCGATGAGATAACGATAGGGATGGTGCTGGAGAGGCTGGCGGCCACGGACACGGCCAGGGGCGCGATACTCGATGGCTTCCCCCGGAACATCAGGCAGGCCGAGGCGCTGGACAAGGCGCTGGCGGAGCAGGGGAAAGCCGTCACTAAAGCGATATATATAAAGGTCCCGGAAGCGGAGCTGATAAGGCGGCTGGCCGGGCGGCTGGTCTGCCGAGATTGCCAGGCGCCCTACCACGAGACGGACAGCCCGCCGAAGCAAAAAGGGGCCTGCGACCGCTGCGGCGGCGAGCTCTACCAGCGCGCCGACGATAATGCGGCCACGATAAGAAATCGGCTAGAGGTATACTTCGCGGAGACGGCCCCGCTGATAAGATATTATCAAAAGGCCGGCAAGCTGGTGGAAATAGAGGGAGAAGGCGGAGCGGCGGCGGTGAACCGCCGCATACTGGCCGCCCTGAAATAAATAAAGGGGCGATGATAAAGCTGTTTACCGCGGGAAAAACCGAAACCGGCCGGGCCGGGGACGCGGCGGGCGAAAGCCCCCGGCGCTACGAAGGCATTTACGTTAAATCGGCCGACGAGATAGCCGCCATGAAGCAGGCGGGGATGATCGTGGCTACGGTGCTGGCAAAGCTGGCCGACCGCGTGGAGCCGGGGCTGAAAACAAAGGAGCTGGACGCCATCGCCGTGAAGGAGCTGGCCAGGCTGGGGGCGGAGTCCTCTTTCAAGGGCTACCACGGCTACCCGGCCACGGTCTGCGTCTCGGTGAACGACGAGATCGTCCACGGCATCCCGGGCGAGCGCGCCTTACACGAAGGGGACATCGTCTCGATAGACTTCGGGGCGATCTGGCACGGCTTTCACGGGGACGCCGCGGTGACGGTGCCCTGCGGGAAGACCGGGCGCGACGCGTTAAAGCTCGTCCAGGCCACGCGCGGCGCGCTGGCGAAAGCAATCGCCGCCGCCAGGGCCGGAGGCAGGTTAGGCGATATCTCGGCCGCGGTAGAAAATTACGCCGCTTCACGGGGCTTCGCCGTGGTGCGCGAGTACACCGGCCACGGCATCGGCCGGAAGATGCACGAGGAACCGCAGATACCCAACTCCACCGAGCCGCCCTACGGGCTTAAAGCCGGCACCGGCCCCCTGTTGAAGAAGGGCATGACCCTGGCGCTGGAACCGATGCTGACGACCGGCGGCTGGCGGACGCGTGTCGCCGCGGACAACTGGACGGTGCACACGGCCGACGGCTCGCTGGCGGCCCACTTCGAACATACCATCGCCATCGACGACAACGAAGCGGAGGTGTTAACCAGGGGAGTTTATGACTAAGAAAGAGGCGATCGAGGTTGAGGGAACGGTCATTGAGGCGCTGCCCAATGCCATGTTCCGTGTCGAGCTCCCTAACAAGCACGAGGTGCTAGCCCATATCTCGGGCAAGATACGGATGCACTATATCCGCGTCCTGCCGGGCGATAAAGTGCTCATCGAGCTATCGCCTTACGACCTCAAACGTGGTAGAATTACCTACCGGCTCAAGTGAAAGAGGGCCGGTTCAAGTAAAGGTTGATATTATGAAAGTAAGAGCGTCAGTCAAAGTCAGATGTGAAAAATGCCGGGTGGTGCGGCGGCGGGGTGTCGTCCGTATAATCTGCACCAACCCGAAGCACAAGCAGAGGCAGGGCTAACCTGAGGAGGACATATGCCGCGCGTAGCTGGAATAGACATACCGGTTAACAAGCAGGCCTGGGTCTCGCTGCAGTATATTTACGGCATCGGGCCGGCGCTGAGCTATAAGATCCTGGACCGGGCGAAGATCGCCCCGGACATCAAGGTCAAGGACCTCACCGAAGAAGAGGTCAACAAGCTCCGTGAAATAATCGACAAGCAGTACCGGGTCGAGGGCGAGCTGAGGAAAGAAATCAATTTAAACATCAAGCGCCTGATAGAAATCGGGAGCTACCGCGGGCTCAGGCACCGCCACGGCCTGCCGGCGCGGGGACAGCGGACGCGGACTAATGCCCGTACCAAGCGCGGCTCCCGCAAGACGGTGGCCGGGCGCGGCCAGAAGCGCGGCGCCACCAAGAAATAGGGCGCTGATACAACAGGAGGAGAGGGTGCCACAGAAAAAGAAGGTCAAAACCAGGAAGCGTGAACGCAAAGCCGTCCCAACCGGGCGGGCTTACGTCCAGTCCAGCTTTAATAATACGATCGTGACGCTCACCGACCCGCAGGGCAATGCCCTGGGATGGGGCAGCTCCGGGACGGCCGGGTTCAAGGGCTCGCGCAAGGGCACGCCCTACGCCGCCCAGATGGCCGCCCGCGACGCCGCGCGCAAGGCGATGGTGCACGGCCTGCGGCAGGTAGAGGTCTTTATCAAGGGGCCGGGCAGCGGCCGCGAGGCGGCGATACGCTCGCTGCAGGGCTCGGGGCTTTACATCACCGGTATCAGGGATGTCACACCCATCCCGCACGCCGGCTGCCGGCCTCCCAAGAGGCGGAGGGTCTAGAAGGGGATAAGATATGGCTAGATATACTGGAGCAGTTTGCAGATTATGCCGGCGCAGCGGCGAAAAGCTCTTTCTTAAGGGCGGCCGCTGTTACACACCCAAGTGCGGCGTAGACAAGAGACCTAAAGCGCCGGGGCTGGCGGGCACCTCGCGCCGCAGGCGCCGGTTCTCCGACCGCGCTTTACAGTTGCGGGAGAAGCAGAAGGCCCGCTACACTTACGGGACGCTGGAAAGGCAGTTCAAGAAGACCTTCCGGGAGGCGGAGCGGCAGACGGGCATCACCGGTGAAAACCTGCTGGTGCTGCTGGAGAGGCGGCTGGATAATGTCATCTACCGGCTGGGCTTCGCCGATTCGCGCCCGCAGGCGCGCCAGCTGGTACGGCACGGGCACATCGTAGTAAACGGGCACAAGGCCAATATACCGTCCTCACTGGTCAAGGAAGGCGATACTATCACCTGGCGCGAAGGCAGCCAGAGGACCGAATACTTTAAACAGCTGGCCGGTGTCATAGAGTCGAAGACCGTCCTGAACTGGCTGACCCTGGACCGGACAACGCTGACCGGGCAAGTCATTTCCCTGCCCACGCCGGACCAGGTCGATGCCAGGTTCGACGGCAAAGCGGTTATCGAGTACTACTCGCGGTAAACAACAAAGGAGGTAGTTCATTGGCTGGACTATTAGTCCCTAAAATAGAAATGACCGAACAGGCTGAAAACTTCGGGCGGTTTACGGCTGAACCGCTGGAGAAGGGGGCCGGCATTACCCTGGGCAATTCGCTGCGACGCGTCCTGCTCGGCTATCTCCCGGGGGCGGCGGTGACACAGGTGAGGATCGAAGGCGTCCAGCACGAGTTCACGGTTATCCCCAATACCAAGGAAGACGTCATGGAGTTCCTGCTGAACGTCAAGGAGCTCAGGCTTAAAGCCCTCTCCGACCGCGGCGGCATGCTGGTGCTGGAAACGGAAAAAGAAGGGCCGATCCGGGCTTCGGACATCAAGCCCTCGGCCGATTTTGAGATCACCAACCCGGAGCTATGCCTGATGAACGTCACCAATGCGAAGTCGCGGTTGTACATCGAACTGGACGTGGAGATAGGGACTGGTTTCCGGGCCGCCGAGGCGAGCGAGAACACGCCGGTGGGGACGATACCGGTGGACGCCATTTTCACGCCGATTCGCAAGATTAACTATACCGTCGAACCGACGCACCTGGGGCGGGAGACCAGCCGCGAGAAGCTGACGCTGGACATCTGGACGGACGGCACCATGGCGCCGGTAGACGCGATGAGCCGGGCGGCCGAGATATTGATCGAGCAATTCACGCCCTTCGTGGAGTACGTCAGGATCTCGCAGATGAAGGCCGAGGAACGGCTGATACGCCTCTCCATCCCCGACGAGAAATACAACATGCCCGTCGAG
>JBFYTX010000047.1:0-9163 GCA_041300345.1 Dehalococcoidales bacterium
AGTGCCGAAAGGATAAGTGCCGAAATCGGGGTCGAGGAGGACGCCCTGAGCGCCTTCCAGGAGGATGTTCTTGTCCTTCGCGATAGCTTCAGCCAAGAGGGCAGTGGTATCAACAATAAAAGGCGCCCAGCGGTCGGCATAGGCGCAGTACTGGCGATAGATCTCATCCAGAGAGAGAGGCGGCTGACCGTAAACACCGGCCAGTATCCTGTTTTTCAAGTCCAGCACGGTGGCGAGACGTTCGCGGAAAACCGCCTTATCCAGGAGGTCGCCAGCACGGATACCGTAGCGGGCGGTCTTATCGGCGAAAGCGGGCCCGATGCCCTTGAGCGTGGTGCCGATAGCCTTGCCGCCCAGGGCTTTTTCCTCCAGGCCTTCGAGGAAGATGTGATAAGGCATAATCAGATGAGCGCGGTCGCTGATGCGGAGACGGGAAGTATCGATGCCCCGGGCGTTCAGCCCGTCCACTTCCTGGTTCAGGACGGCGGGATTGATCACGACGCCGTTAGCGATAACGGAAATAACACGGGGATAAAAGATACCGGAGGGCGTAAGGCGGAGACGGAACTCCCCGTGGGGATTAACGACCCGGTGGCCGGCGTTATCGCCGCCGGAGAACCTGACGACGAAGTCGGCCTCCTCCGAAAGCATGTCTACCATCCTGCCTTTGCCTTCATCTCCCCACTGGGCACCGATAACAGCTACAACCGGCATTTCTTACCTCCTACCGCAAAACCCATCAATTCTACCATCACGGGGGCGGGTTGTCCAACAGGGGCTTTGTGACTAATTGACTTTATGTGAGTTTACCTCACCCCTGACCCCTCTCCAATCAGTAAACACTCCAGAAATGTCACATCATTTGATTGGAGAGGGGGATGAAAAGTGAGAGGGGGCTCCGCCCCCTCTCAATGTCGTTCCCCCTTTTCAAACAAGTGATGTAACTCTTGCAGAAATGTGCCTGTTTGAGAGAGGGACAAAGGGGGTGAGTTATTACCTCATCAGTGATGTGATCTCGCTTTTATCAGCAAAGCCAATTTATGGCGACTTCTGTCTGGTCCGGCGCCAGGCATAAACGAGCCTCTCGACGACGGTAATCCAGCTGAACAGGGCGATGATGCCCAGAGCGGCGAGCAGGGCATAATCGAACTGGTTCAACATGAGGCCCAGCGATATGATAACAACCCTCTCCGGCCGGGTAAAGAAGCCCGCCTTACACTCGATGCCCATGCCCTCCACGCGGGCGCGGATATAGCTGACCATGAGCGAACCAAGCAGCACGACACCGATCAGCACCCCGTAGAGAACGCGACCTTCCTGCAAAGACAACGTCAGCAGAGCCAGCAGCACCGCCGCCTCGGAAAGACGGTCGAGGGTGGAATCGAGGATACCGCCGAAACGGGAAACGCGATCGGTCAGGCGCGCCAGGGCGCCGTCAAGCATATCGAAAAGTCCGGCGGCAAGCACCACGGCACCGCCCGCCAAGAGATGGCCGAAGACAATAAGAACAGCCGCGCCGACGGCGATGAGGAAACCGAGCCAGGTCACCATATCCGGAGTAAGCGGGGTCCGGGACAAAAGCCTGGCCAGCGGCGGCGCGATGGAGTTGGCCAGGGACCGGCGGGTCTTTTCCAGGTCTGACATAGCTAGCGCTTCCTGGAGACAGCACCTAACCCGGGGGGAGGAACCGTAGTCGACTCCGGATGATTAACTCGATCTAAAGTAGCGGCATAGAAATCCAGCAGCTTTTTCGCCAGGATAGACCAATCGTACTGCTGCGCCCTGGGCTTGCCGCGGGCGCCCATATCGCGGCGGAGCGACTCGTCACGGATGAGCTTGAAAATAGCATCGGCGAGCCCGCTAACGTCGCGGGGCGGGACCGCGATGCCTTCAACGCCGTCGCTAAAGACGCTGGTAAAGCCGTCAATGGCCGAGGCGATAATCGGCTTGCCGATGGACATCGCTTCCAGCAGAACGACGCCGAAGCTCTCCCACCCGGTATTGGGGAAACAAACGATATCGGCGGTCTTATAATAGCGAGGGAGGTCATCATAGGAGGCATAGCCGGTAAAAACAACGTCGTCCAGGCCGGCGCGGGAGATACGCTTCTCGTACTTGTTGCGGAGCCGGGTGCCAGGGCCCACAGCGATCAGGCGGCAGCCAGGGACCTCCCGCTTGACCAGCCGGAAGGCCTTCCAGAGATAGTCGAAGCCCTTGCGCTTCTCCATCCGTCCAACGAACAGGATATTGATCTTGCCATCCAGGTAATCATCGAAGGGGACGACGCGGTTATTGAAATGGTGAGTATCGATACCGTTAGGGATAATAGCGTAATCGGCGGGAAAATACTTGTTAATGTAACGCATTGCCACCGGTGACACGGCGATGCGGCCGTCGAGCTTGCGGAACCAGCGGTCGAGATACCACTTCATAATGGGCGAGAACATGGTATACCAGGGCTTGCCGCCGGAGGCGTGAAAGGTGCCGACCATCGGCACCGGCTTAAGCCGCAACACGGTGGTGCATAAAGTAGGCATCAGGGGCTCGTGGAGATGGCAGATATCGAAGTTCTCGCGCGCGAAGACCTCTTTAATCTTCGATTCAAGCCGGATGGATAACGTCACGCGGGCAACGGAGCCGGAGACGGGGATAGACCGGGGGGTCCCGATGCGTATAAACCGGTCGCCCAGGGTATAAACGGCCCGGGAGGCCGGGGCGATGATCTTGACGTCGTGGCCGAGCTGGGTAAACTGCTTTTCCAGGCAAGAGATATGACTGACGACCCCGCCGGGGTAGGCGAAGTCATAAGGCGATACGAGCGCTATTTTCATAAGCGGCTATTTGACTCCCCGCTTTTTAGCCGGTTTCTCTTTAGACAGCGCGTTAGCGGTGATAAACTCCTCAACCTTTTCACGGGCCTCGGAATCGGAGTACTGGACGGGGGGCGTCTTCATGAAATAGGAGGACGGGGCGTTGAGAGACCCCTTGATGCCCTTGTCCAGCGCGAGCTTGCAGCACCGGATGGCATCGATAACTACGCCGGCGGAATTGGGGCTGTCCCAGACTTCCAGCTTGCATTCCACCAGGAGGGGGACATCGCCGAAGGTGCGGCCTTCCATCCGGATATGGCAGAACTTGCGGTCGAGGAGGAACGGGACGTAATCGCTGGGGCCGACGTGGATGTCACCGGGGTCCATTTTATAGGGCAGCTGGGAAGTAACGGCGCCGGTCTTGGAGATCTTCTTGGATTCCAGGCGCTCGCGCTCGAGCATGTTGAGGAAATCGGTGTTGCCGCCGAAGTTGAGCTGGTAGGTCTTTTCCAGCTTAACGCCGCGGTCGACGAAGAGCCTGGTGAGGACGCGGTGCACGATGGTGGCGCCGACCTGCGACTTGATATCGTCGCCGATGATCGGCAGGCCGTGATCGGCAAAGCGTGCCGACCAATCCTTGCGGCTGGCGATAAAGACGGGGATGCAGTTGACCATGCCGCAGCCGGCCTGTAAAATCTGCTCCACGTACCACTTGGTAGCCATCTCGCTACCGACGGGCAGGTAGTTCAAGACCACGTCGGTTTTAGTCTCCTTGAGGACTTTAACGATGTCCACGGTGGGCGGGGGGGCCTTCTGGATAATCTCGGAGAGATACTTGCCCAGGCCGTCGTGGGTCATGCCCCGCATCACTTTAACGCCGGTCACCGGGACGTCGCAGAACTTATAGGTGTTATTGGGCTTGGCGTAGATGGCTTCCGAGAGGTCCCTGCCGACCTTGTTCTTATCGATGTCAAAGGCGGCGACGAAGTTCACATCGGAGATATGATAGCCGCCCAGATTGACGTGCATCAGGCCGGGGACGGAATCGGTGTCTTTAGCGTTTTTATAATAGTAGACGCCCTGAACCAGGGACGAGGCGCAGTTGCCCACGCCGATAATCGCTACATTAATCTTCCCCATTTTATAATTAGTTCTCCTTTCCAGATAAGGGCGGCCGGGCTTACGCCCCGGGAGGGAACCGCGTCTTTTCCTCATGTATTCGCGTTGATATAGTTTTTTTACTTCGCCCTTTAGCATGCATTATACAGCGAGGTCTAACATATTGCAATAGCCGGCGTAAAGGTCTCACAATTGTTAGGGAATTTTATGAATGTTAATTGTTAGACCCATATCTAAATGTAGAACTCCGCTAACAATACAGCCGGTTGAATAACCGAGTTGAACTATACTCTCTCCATGTACTGACTGTCAAGACTTACGATATGAAAACTTTCTCAGGGTGCCACAGACCTGAGTCCGGGATATAGCTCAAGATGCCCAGAAAGCGTCCGTCCGGAGAATAGGCACGAGCGTCCTTTGGTGTGCCGGAGAGATGCTCGCTGCCGGGGATACTTATCATCTTGCCGTTCTTAAAATCTGTAATAACGGCGTCATCGATCACTAGCGCGGGCAGGTCCTGAAGGACGCTATCGACGGGATAAAGATAGCGGGCCCAGTCGCCGAGGCGAAAAGCCTCTTCCAGCTTCAGTAGCGGGACAGCGTCGTTGATAGCGAAGATGCCGCAGCGGGTGCGGACCAGGCCCTTAAGACGGGCGCCGCAGCCCAGCGCCTGGCCGAGGTCGTGAGCGAGGGAGCGGATATAAGTCCCTTTGCTGCATTCGACTTCCAGGGTAACGACCGGCGGCCGCCAAGAGAGGAGGTCAAGGCGATACACAGTCACGTGACGGAGCGGCCTCTCGACGGTAACGCCCGCCCGCGCCAGTTTATAGAGGGGTTGACCGCCATGCTTGAGGGCGGAGAACATGGGCGGGGTCTGATGGATGGAACCGCGGAACTGAGCTAGAGCAGACTCTAACTTTTCCAGGTCGATAGCGGAGGGATCGGCGCGAAAAGTGACCCGGCCGGAGGCATCGTAAGTATCCGTGGCCACACCCAACTCGACTTCGGCGCGATAGGTCTTGGTAGCGGAGGCGAGGTACTCAACGACGCGGGTGGCCTGGCCGAGACAGACCGGCAGGACGCCGGTGGCGGCGGGGTCTAAAGTACCGGCGTGGCCGACGCGGCGCTCGCCGGAGAGGCGCTTCACGGCGGCGACAACGCCATATGAGGTCATGGCGGAGGGCTTGTCAATATTTAGAATACCGTCCATTGTTTATAAGTATCAAGTAACAAGTATCAAGAGTCAAGGAAAATACGAATGCCGAATATCGAAATACGAAAGCCCCTCCCACATCGCTCCTGGATTCCAACTTCCGCGCGAATGATAAATTGCCACATTGAGATTCTCACGTTCGTCCCGATTTCATCGGGACTCCCTCAGAATGACATACCGGCGAGGGTCAGTCATGATGCTCGGCGCTGACCTGGTCGAGCAGGCGTAGGATACGGTCGCCGCGCTCAATGGAACTGTCCCAATGAAAGCTCAGCTCGGGGGTATGGCGGAGCTGCGCCTTTTTCGCCAGCTCGGAGCGCAGGAAGCCGGAGGCCGCAGTGAGGGCCGCCAGAACACCGGCCTCATCTTTCTGCCCGCCGAGGCTACTCACAAATACTTTGGAATGCTTGAGATCGGCGGCAGTCTCCACCGCAGTCACCGCCACGAACTCGGCGAGCCGGGGGTCTCTCAGCTGGTGCTGGATGAGCTCGCTGATCTCCCGGCGGATGAGCGTATTGACGCGTTCGATACGATGCGATGACATGATTTCAAATACCCAATTTCCAAGATACAAATTCCAAACAAATTTCAATACTCAAATATCGGGTGTTCGGGACTTTGTGTTAGCCGGCTCTTTCCATGCGGTAGAACTCCAGAACATCGCCGACCTGATAATCGTGGAAATCCTTAACGCCGACGCCGCACTCGTAGCCGGCGGCGACCTCGCGGACATCGTCTTTAAAGCGTTTCAAACTGCTTACCGAGGAGTCGGCCAGCACCTGCTTGCCCCGCCTGACCCTCACGGAGGCGTTACGGGTGACCTTGCCCTCATTGACGATAACACCGGCCACTTTGGCCCCTTTGCCGGCGGAGAAGACGGCCTGGACGGTGGCTCGGCCGTCAATGACTTCGACATAGGTGGGCTCAAGCATACCCTTTAACGCCTTTTCAACATCGTCGACGAGGGTATAAATAATATCGTAGTAACGTATGGACACGACGGAGGTCGCCGCCAGGTTGCGGGCGCCCTCGGTGGCCGCCACGTTAAAGCCGATGATAATACCGTTGGACGCCGACGCCAGCATGACATCGCTCTCAGAAATATTGCCGGCGGCGCTGTGGATAATCCTGACCTTGACCTCTTCCCCGCCCAGGCGCTCCAGAGAGTTCCTGATAGGCTCGATGCTGCCCTGGACGTCCGTCTTGAGAATGACGTTAAGCTCCTTGACCTTGCCGGCGGAAATCTGGTCGTAGAGGTTGTCCAGGTTGACCGGCCGGGCAGTACGGGCGGCCTCTTTGTCCATCTCCGCCCGCCGGTGGGCAAGAATGGCCTGCGCATGGCGTTCGTCAGTAACCGCCAGGAGGTTATCACCCACCTCGGGCACATCGCCCAGTCCCAGCACGGAGGCGGGCGTGGACGGCTCGGCTTTCCTGATACGCTTGCCGAGGTCGTTGAACATGGCCCTGACCCGGCCCCAGGTACCGCCGACGACGACGGTGTCGCCTTCTTTCAGGGTGCCCGCCTGTATCAGGACGGTGGCCAGCGGCCCCATGGTCTTATCCATTTGCGCTTCAATGACCACGCCGACGGCGGGCTGGTTGGGATTGGCCTTGAGCTCCTCCATCTCGGCGACGAGGAGCACACTCTCCAGCAACTTATCAATGCCTTTCTTCTCTTTAGCCGAGATCTCAACACTGACGACACTGCCGCCCCAGTCTTCAACGACCAGGCCGGCCTCAGTCAGCTGCTGCTTGACCCGATTGGGGTCGGCGTTGTCCTTATCGATCTTGTTAATCGCCACGACGATGGGGACTTCAGCGGCACGGGCGTGGTTGATAGCCTCAAGGGTCTGGGGCATCACGCCGTCGTCGGCCGCCACTACCAGGATGGTAACATCGGTGATATTGGCGCCGTGGGCGCGCATAGCGGTGAAGGCCTCGTGGCCGGGGGTGTCCAGGAAGGTTATTTTATGGCCGTTGATGGTCGCCTGATAGGCGCCGATATGCTGGGTGATACCGCCGGCCTCGGAATCGACGACATTGGTCTGCCGGATGGCGTCCAGCAACTTGGTCTTACCGTGGTCGACGTGCCCCATGACCGTCACCACGGGCGGCCGCGGCAGGAGATTGGCGTCCTCTTTCCCGTAGCGCCGCCTGGTCTTCTTGCCTTCCTCGGCGGCGGTGGCCATCTGCTGTTCTTTAAGGGGCTGGAGGTGGGGTTTAAAGCCGAAACCGGCCACGATAGGGGCGGCGGTCTCGTAATCGATTATCTGGTTAATATTGGCCATGATGCCATTGCGCATCAGCTGTTTAATAATCTGTATGGAGTCCACCTTCAAAAGCTCGGCCAGCTGGTGCACGCTGATAGAGCGCGACAGCTCGAAGACCGGCAGCCCTGGGGCAGCCGTCTCTTTGGCGGCCTTTCCTTTTTCCGCTACCGGTTCGGCGGTTTTTGGCGCGGCGGCTCTTGGCGCGGCGGCCTTTGGCGATTTGCTAACCCTGGGCACTAACGACTCCTTTAACCAGCCCGGCGCTATCTTTAACCAGCCGCTGGCGGTCCTCCCGGGTCAGACGGCATTTCAAATGAAGCTCCAGTTGTTTCCCTTTCAAAGCTTTTTCCCAGCAGGCGGGGTCCGGGCAGATATAGGCGCCCCGCCCCTCCTTTTTACCGGTGGTATCGATTTCCACATCACCGGCGGCGTTCCGGACCACCCGCACCAGCTGCCGCTTGTCGCCGACGCGGCGGCAGGCCACGCAGGTCCGCTGCGGCACCCGCTTCAACCCGGCGGGACTAGGCGACATCTTCCTCATCCTCCGTCACTTCATAGTCGCGGCGGCCTTTCCTGGCCTTAACGCTATCTTCAGCACCTTCACGGGTATAGGCGCCTTTCTTTTTCTTCTTGGCGCGGGCGGGCCGGGCCTCGGTGGTCCGGGCGCGCCGGACGCCCATGATATCTTCAGCAAACCTGAGCTCTGTCTTCCCCTGTGGGACGGGCGGCTCCAGCACTACCTGCGGTGGCGCGACGATCTCTTCCACGGGCGGTGCGACCCCGGCGGCTACGGGAACCTCCTCGGGCACAGCCGGCTCTTCAGTCAGACCCAGCTCTTCAGGGGTAAGGGCAGCTTCAGCCGGGAGCCCGGCGGCGGGCGCTTCTCCAACGACACCGGCCTCCGCCTCGACGCCCTTGGCTTTTACAGGTATCCTCTCCGCCTCGGCGGCGGAGGCGCTCTTAATATCGATGCGCCAGCCGGTAAGCTTGGCAGCCAGGCGGGCGTTCTGGCCCTCTTTGCCGATAGCCAGGGAAAGCTGTTTATCCGGGACGATGACAGTAGCGACCTGCTCCGCTTTATTCAGCTCGACGCTGAGGATGTGGGCGGGACTGAGGGCGCTGGCGATAAACGTAGCCGAGTCCGGGCTCCAGTTGACGACATCGATCTTCTCACCGTTGGTCTCGCTGACGATATTCTGAATCCTGATGCCGCGCAGTCCGACGCAACAGCCGACAGGGTCGATGCCCTCCTGCCGGGCAGCGACGGCGATCTTGCTCCGGAAGCCGGCCTCGCGGGCGATGGACTTTATCTCTACGGTGCCGTTATAGACCTCGGGGACTTCCAGCTCAAAAAGGCGGCGCAGGAGCTCCGGGTGAGAGCGCGAGACGATGACCCGGGGGCCCTTGGCGGTGCGGGCAACCTGCAAGAGCACGACCTTGAGTCGCTGGCCGACGCGGTAACGCTCGGTGCGGACCTGCTCGGAGGGCGGTAGGACGGCCTCGGTGCGGCCCATATCGATAAAGACCTGGCCGGCCTCGAAACGCTGGACGACACCGCTGACGACCTCGCCCTCTTTATCCGCGTATTCTTCAAAGATAGCGGAGTGCTCGGCTTCATGGAGGCGTTGCAAAATGACCTGCTTGGCGGTCTGGGCGGCGATACGGCCGGCGTTCTCCGGGGTAGCCTCAACCATGATAAGGTCGCCGACTCTGGCCTCTTTGTTTATGGTTTTCGCCTCTTTGAGGGTAAT
>JBFYTX010000125.1:0-2486 GCA_041300345.1 Dehalococcoidales bacterium
AGGCACGATTGACCCGACGTCTACCGGTAAGCTATAATAAGAGTAGATAGTTCGCCGGGACCGTCTTTTGAGGCAGGTTTTTCTTGCACGAGTCTTGCGGAATTTTTGGTGTCTATTCCCCGAATGAAGATGTAGCCCGTCTAACCTTTTTCGCCCTCTTTGCCCTCCAGCACCGCGGCCAGGAAAGCTCCGGCATCGCTACCGCCGATGGCAAGAAGATCAGAACCTACACTGGCATGGGGCGCGTTTCCTATGTTTTTACCGAAGAGACCCTGCGGCCCCTTACCGGCCACATCGCTATCGGCCATAATCGTTATTCCACCGCCGGCTCCAGCCGCGCCATCAACGCCCAGCCTTTCATCGTTGGCAACGACGGCGACACCATCGGTATCGCCCACAATGGCAATATTATTAACGCCGCCCGTCTTCGTGAAGAACTGGCCGAGCTCGGCTATACCTTCCGCGGCAGCTCCGACTCCGAGGTTGTCGCCACTCTTATCCTCGCCACCCCCGGAAAGAACTGGGTGGAGAGAATACGGACGGCGATGCGCCGCCTCGAAGGCGCCTATTCCCTGGTGATCATCACCCCTGAGGAGCTTTACGCGGTGAGAGACCCTCTGGGCGTGCGTCCTTTGTCTCTGGGTACTGTCGACCACGGTTATGTCGTCGCCTCGGAAACCTGCGCCCTCGACCATATTGGCGCCAGGGTGTTGAGAGAAGTCGAACCGGGAGAAATAGTGCTGATAAACGAAAACGGCGTGACCAGCTTTCCCGGCGAGCCGGGGAGGCGGGGGCTATGCATCTTCGAATACATATATTTCGCTCGCCTGGACAGTGTCATTAACGGCAAGCTGCTTTACAAAACGCGCCTGGCTATGGGCGCCGGGTTGGCTAATGAGCATCCCGTTGACGCGGATCTAGTAATCAGCGTTCCGGAGTCGGCTACCGCCGCCGGCGTGGGCTATGCCCGGGAGTCCGGCATACCGGTCGCGGAAGGGCTAATAAAGAACCGCTATGTAGGGCGCACCTTTATTGAGCCCGATCAGCGCCTGCGGGACCTTGGTGTCGCTGTGAAGTTCAATCCCATGCCCCAGATGCTGGACGGCGAGCGCCTGGTGGTGGTTGATGACAGCATCGTTCGCGGCACGACGACCCCCAGCGTGGTCAGGCTGCTTCGCAAAGCGGGTGCTAAAGAAGTCCACATGAGGATCTGCGCCCCGCCCATCCGCCATCCTTGCTTTCTTGGCGTGGATATGGCTACGCGGCGCGAGCTGATTGCCGCTCAGAAAAGCATCCCGGAGATCTGTAAGTTCATCGGCGCCGATTCCCTCGGTTACCTGAGCATCCCGGGCCTGATTAAGGCAGTAGACCTCCCCAGGGAGAATTTCTGCCTGGCCTGCTTTACCGGCGATTACCCCATGCCCGTCCAGCTGGAAATGGATAAGCTTGCCATGGAAGTCCCCGCAGTCGGACCGCCGAAAGAAGTGTGCGAAGGCACCGAAAGCAGATAGTCTGAGATTTCGTAATCTCGGTTCTTAAACGTCGAGCTCTACTTTGGCTGATTTGATCAGGTCGAGGTACCCGATTTTCAGCCCCAGCGCTTCCGCCGTCTCGCAGTCGGCCTCGAACGGCTCGCCCAGGAACACCTTGTCGAACTCTTCCACTTCCCCGCCGCTCGGTTCTTCTTTGACAGCGAATTTTTGTCTCGCTTCGATTATTCCCATGTCGAACGGCAGCGTGAAATAGAGGTCGGCCAGCACTTTGTCTATACCCAGCGAGTAGAGGCTATCCCATCCGCCGGGCGTGTCGCCGCGGTACTTGCTGCTTGGCAGCAGCGAGAGGAGGTTCCTGATGCTGAAGCTCCCCGAGCCGTTTTGGGTCTTGAGCGGCGCTACAGTTATCAGGTAGTCGCTCGAAAGTATCACATTGGGCACCCAGAACGTGGGCATGGCGAAAGGCTTGGGCAGGGGGTTGTCCACCTCCACGAAGATGCAGTCCTTGACGTCCAGCGTCAGCACCCGCGGGAAGTTATAACCGAGCGCCTGGTAAATAGGCCGCGTCGGCACTCCGCCCGGCGTGCCTTCCAGTAGTAAAATGTCCGCGTCGCTGACCCTCCTGATGCTGGAGATGATCGCCGCCAGCATGTCCGCGCTGGTGCTCACCGGGTAGGGCAGCGGGTAAGAGGCGCTGGGCTTGATCAGGACGCGCCGCGCCCTTGATACTACCGAGGGCACCTTGAACTGAAAATCAGCGGCCTCGTATATCAAGCCTTCCTCCTCAGGGAAAAATGCAGGTTCCTTATCCCGCCGTCCGTCGCCGGTGCCGGTATCATGGCGGCAACCGTGCGCGCCAGCAGGTCTTTGAGCGATGGACTGAGCGGGACATTAGCCCCGTTGACTATCAGGTCAACTTCGTTAGCCGCCTGCCGACTCGCTATCGCCTTTTCGATCAGATCGGCTATCCCGTTTATGTCGTCGTGAGAAAAT
>JBFYTX010000153.1:0-6434 GCA_041300345.1 Dehalococcoidales bacterium
AATGTTGGCCAGGCAATCATCATAAGTCTCACCTTGGGCGCGCGCTTCCGGTATTGTCGGGCAACTCGCGATATAGTAGCCGTCGGGCGCTTTTCTGATAATTACCGTGTATTCTATCATGTTTTTCATTTAGCTCATTATATCACATCGGAACAGATGCTGGTCTTATCGTACATCTAACTTTATGATAAACCCTTCTCCTCCCTCCTAGTACTCGAACTTCCCGCTCCCGCTAAAGTGGAAAACATACCGCGGCGGCAGGCTCGTTACCGCCCTGTTCACCCGCTTCTTGAGGGCGCACCGGCAGCGCCGCCCGTCCTCCAGCTCTATCGTGTATCCCCCGCCGTCTTTGACCTGCGTATATTCTACCAGCGTCAACTCTCCCCACCAGCGGTGGTCTTCTTCATGCTGGAACTGGTAGCTTACGTTGGCGATGAACTCTTCATTCATGGCGTGATAAAGTCTGCCTGTGGGCACTTGGTCCCTCCCTTTCCATTAACGCCAGGTTGTTACGGTGCACTACCTCCGGCCCATAGTCGAAGCTGAGCAGGCCGCCGATTTTGTCCGATTGCGCCCCCTTGATGACTTCGATGTCGCTGGCGCTGTAGTTGCTGATGCCGCACCCGATCTGGTTCCCTTCGGTGTCGTCGATAGCTACGATGTCTCCCCGCCCGAACCGTCCCTCGACTTCTTTTATCCCGGCTGCCAGCAGGCTGCGGTTTTGCTTTTTCAGCGCCGTGGCAGCCCCGCTGTCAATGATCAGCCTGCCTTTGGTGCAGAGCCCCGAGAGCATCCAGCGTTGCCGGCTCTCCCGATGGTCTGAAACAGGCAGGAAGTGCGTGCCTATCGCTTCACCTTTTGCCAGCCGAGTAATGATGTCCTTTTCCCTCCCGTCGGCGATGACTACCCGCACCCCGGATGCCGTGGCTATCCTGGCGGCTTCTATCTTGGTGATCATCCCGCCGGTGCCGGCGTTGCTGCTGGTGTCGGACCCCATCTTTTTGATCGTTGTATCTATTTTATCCACCACGGTGATCAGCCGCGCCGCCGGGTCGATGTGCGGGTCGGCGGTGTACAGTCCCCCGATATCGGTCAGGATCATGAGCATGTCGGCGTCGACCAGGTTGGCGACCATTGCCGAGAGATTGTCGTTGTCGCCGAACCTGGCCTCTTTGATTTCGTCGATGGAGACGACGTCGTTTTCGTTGATGATGCCGATTACTTTAAGCTCCATCAGCGCCAGCAGCGTGTTGCGGGCGTTGAGGTATCCGGCCCGATCGGCGATATCGCCCTTGGTGAGCAGCGCCTGCGCCACGGTGATGTGGTGCTGGTCGAAGATCTGCTCGTAGACGTTCATCAGCCGGCTTTGCCCCACCGAGGCCAGCACCTGTTTGTAGGGGATGCCCTTGATCGTCCCCTCTATGCCCAGCTTATGCCTCCCGGCTGCGATCGCCCCGGAAGACACGATGACTATCTCCGCGCCCTGCTCGTGCAGTTCGGCGACCTGCCGCGCCAGGTCGGCCATGACCGCCTGGTCGAGGTGCTTGCCGCCCCCGGTCAGCAGGTGCGTCCCCAGCTTTACCACGATGCGCCGGTAGGCCGGCTCTATTGTTTTAGTTTCGCTGTTTTTAATGTCCATCTCTAATGACCAACGATTTTTCTCATTATAACACAAGCTGGAATACGCTGGAATACATCGTCCGGTTAGCCGTCATTCTGAGTCCCGATGAAATCGGGACGTGAGGATCCGTCTTTCCTCGTTCTTTACTGTTACTGTCAACTGTAAACTGTCTACTTGATATGCTAATATATAGTCATCGGGCTGGCCCGCTTTAGCGGACGAGCCCTATTCGCATTTGGAGAAATTCGATGGATTTAAGTCTCTTGCTAAACTTGATTGACACCATGCCGGCTTACCGCCGGCTGATCGAAACGCTACAGCAAAAAATTTCTCCGGATAATACCGTCGTCGCGCTGGATGCCGCCCGTCCTTATCTGGTCGCCGCTCTTTATCGGTCGCTTCGGGTGCCGGTGCTGGTGGTCACCGCCCGGCCGGAGAACGCCCGCAAACTTCAGGAGCAGCTGGCAGGCTGGTCTAACGGACAGCCCGTCCTTTTTCCGGAGCCCGATGTCCTTCCCTACGAGCGTCTGGCCTCGGATTCCGCCACGGAAATGGATCGGGTTCGCGTGCTTTCTTTACTGGCGCGCTGTGGCCTGGACGAAAACGCTTCGTCTCCGCCTCTGGTGGTGGCCTCGGCGGCCGCTTTAGTGTCCCGGACTGCCTCGTTCCGTGATTTCGCGGCCGCCTGCCATATCGTAAAGGTTGGCATGAACGTAAGCCCCTTGCGCCTGCTGGCCGATTGGGCGGCGATGGGTTATCGTGTCGAGAACGTCGTCGAGGTGCCCGGCACTATGGGCCGCCGCGGCGGTATCATCGATGTCTGGCCGCCTACCTCCGAGTCGCCCGTCCGGCTGGAGTTTTTCGGCGATACTATCGATAACCTGCGCTTCTTCGACCCCGCTACCCAGCGTTCCACCGGTAAGCTCGATTCGCTCTTCATCGGCCCGGCGGCCGAGCTGCTGGCCCCTCATCGGCTTGACCGACGGGCACTCGAGGATGTATTGCGCGCCCTCGATCTCTCCGGTCTGGCCCCTGACGTTAAGCAGCAGTTCGAGCATGATATCGAGCTTTTCCTGGACGGCCAGGCGCCGCCGGAGGTCCAGTTTTACGCCGCGCTTTTCCAGGGCGGCGGCCTGCTGGACTATTTCCCGCCCGGAGCCCTCCTGGTTATTGACGAGCCGTCGTCGGTGGAGCAGGCGGTTCTAGACCTGGACGATGAGGCCGTCCGGCTGCGTTCCGGTATGCTGGAGCGCGGCGAGATGCCCCTCAATTTCCCCCGTCCTTACTTTACCTGGGATGAGCTTTCGCCTGTGGTCAAGGACCGGCGGTCATTAAACCTGGCCGCCTGGGGTGACGCCGCCCCGCTGGACTTTATCACCGCCCCTGCCTACGCAGGCAAGCTGCCGCTTTTCCTGAAAAAAGTTGTCGAGCTGATGTCCTTGGGTAAACGACTTGTCATCGCCAGTCACCAGGCTATCCGGCTCTCCGATCTGCTGGCCGGCGAGGACATCGTCGCCGCCCCCGTTGAAACCGTCACCGCGGTGCCCGGCCCCGGCGCTCTGGTGCTGGTCCAGGGATCGCTGCCGGAGGGCTGGATCATGGCCGGCGAGACCTGCCTCTTTACCGACGTCGAGATTTTCGGCTTCGTCAAGCAGCGCCGTCTGGTCAAGCGTCGTCCCGTGCCTCACCAGAAGCTGATGATCGATATCATCCCCGATAATTTCGTGGTCCACGTCGAGCACGGCATCGGTAAGTTCACCGGTGTTACTACTTTAAAGACCGCCGGCGCGGAGAAGGAATACCTCGTCCTTCAGTACGCCGGGGGCGATGTCCTCTACGTCCCTACCGACCAGATCGATCGGGTTTCGCGTTATGTTGGCGCCGGCGACCGGCCGCCCGTTTTGAGCCGGCTGGGCACTCAGGAGTGGGCGCGCACGAGGCAGAAAGCCAAGGAGGCGGCGGAGCTTCTGGCTCGCGACCTCCTGGTCTTATATGCCGCCCGCGAGGTCGTGCCCGGTTTCGCTTTCTCCTGCGATACGCTCTGGCAGCAGGAGATGGAGTCGGCCTTCCCTTACGTGGAAACGCCCGACCAGCTGGAAGCCCAGCGCGCCGTTAAGGAGGACATGGAAAAGCCCCGCCCGATGGACCGCCTCGTTTGCGGTGACGTCGGCTACGGCAAGACGGAGGTGGCCATCCGGGCAGCTTTCAAGGCTGTCATGGGAGGTAAACAGGTAGCGGTGCTCGTGCCGACCACCGTCCTGGCCCAGCAGCATTTTGCTACTTTTTCCGAGCGCCTTGAGGCCTTCCCGGTGAAGGTCGAGGTGCTCTCCCGCTTTCGCTCCGAACGCGACCAGCGCGCAGTTATCGCCGGCCTTGCCGACGGCACGGTGGATATCTGTATCGGCACGCACCGTCTCTTGCAGAAGGACGTCGCCTTTAAGAACCTGGGCCTGCTCGTCATCGACGAGGAGCAGCGTTTTGGCGTCAATCACAAGGAGCACTTTAAGAAAATGCGCCGTGAGGTAGACGTCCTTACTTTAAGCGCTACCCCTATTCCCCGCACCCTCCATATGTCTTTAGTTGGCGTCAGGGACATGAGCACTATGGCAACCCCTCCTGAGACGCGTCTCCCCGTCAAGACCTACGTCGCCGAGTATAACGATTTCCTGGTACGGGAAGCGGTACTGCGGGAGATGGAGCGCAACGGCCAGGTCTTCTTCCTGCATAACCGCGTCCAGAGCATCGCCATGTTGACCGCCAACCTGCGCGACTTGCTGCCTGAAGCCCGCATCGCTATCGGTCACGGCCAGATGCCGGAGGACGAGCTGGAAAGGGTGATGTCGGATTTCACTGCCGGTAAGGTTGACGTTCTTGTCTGCACCACCATTATCGAGTCCGGACTTGATATGCCTAACGCCAATACATTAATTGTTAACAAGGCGGACAAGTTCGGCCTGACCCAGCTTTACCAGTTGCGGGGGAGGGTAGGGCGCGGCGCTAACCTGGCTTATGCCTATTTCCTCTACGATAAGGGCCAGCGGCTTTCCCCCGTGGCGCATCAGCGGCTCCGCACTATCTATGAAGCCACCGAGCTCGGCGCCGGTTTCGGTATCGCTATGAAGGACCTGGAGATCCGCGGCGCCGGAACGTTACTCGGCCACCACCAGAGCGGTCACATTACTGCCGTCGGCTTTAGCCTGTATACCCGCCTCCTGGCCGAGGCCGTCGAGGAGCAGAAGGCTGTCATGGCCGGCCGGGAAAAGCCGCCGCCCCGTCTCCCCCCGCCCGCCGTGGACCTGCCCCTTGATGCCTTCATCCCCGAGAGCTATGTGCCGGATGTTGATACCCGGCTCGAGCTTTATCGCACCTTGGGCGACCTCTCTGTTTCTGATAAACTGGATGATATCCGGAAAGGCTACTCCGACCGCTTTGGCGCCCCGCCGCCGGAGGTCGATAATCTGCTTTACGCCGTGAAGATCAAAGGCCTCGCCGCCAAAGCCGGCATCGAGTCCGTCTCCACCGACGAAGGCTATATTATCCTGCGGCGCTTCCAGGGTCTGCCCTTTGATGCCTCCAAAATCTCGCTGAAAGACGGCGTCGAGGTCGGTCGCACGCAGATAAATGTTCACTATAGAAAGATAGGACAGGGGTGGAGAGGAGTATTGGAGGGGGTTCTAAAGAGGGTTTGAAATAAGGTGGTAGAATATATTTATCATGTATAATTCTATAGTAATCAAAATTCTTTGGAGTCAAGGCATTTCATTATCTGACGTCTTAATTTATATCGGAACAATTCTTATAGGATTCGAACTTGTAAGAAAAATAAATAGATTTGAATTAATGCTTGTGTTAGTTGCTGTTTGGCCGATAAGTCCTATTATCAATGCTTTCCCAACTACCGAACAACAAAGGGCGCGGTTTAAATGGAAAAAGATAATTAAGTCATTTTCTATTATAAAGTTTGTGTACACTGTTTTATTGCTACCCATATTATTACCAATAAGCCTAATTGCATTATTAGCTTTTATTATTACTGAATTAATCAACGCAATTGAAAAATTGTTGAACATATTTTGGTACAAATTGATTCACAGATTTGAAAAGGCTATGAGGAAATTTGCTGGTATATTAATTCAGAGAGAAAAAAGGTATCACGGCTTACAAGCTAGATCCGTTGTTCGAACGCTGCAAAATGAAAAAATCCCATTTCTTCCGATAATAGGAATAGCTTTAATAATAATTGGCGTTTTTTTGAAAATTCATTATTAGTATTTTTTAGTGTAAGGCTTTCACTCCCCCTAAACAGGAGAGTGCGCACCGAGAGGGGGCGCAGCCCCCTCTCATTGTCTCTCCCCCTCTCCTCGCCAGGAGAGGGGGACAAAGGGGATGAGGTCATAAATCCCGCCTAATAGTACTATATATGTCTTGTCTCTCGTAGCTATTTCGCACTATAATAGAGTTATGGTAATCATTACCCAGACCGGCCGGTCGGTGTTGCGCGGTCTCTCGCCCATATTTACCATCTACCGGCATATGAACATCCATAGCCTGCTGGCGCTGGCCGGTATGGCCGGACCGATTGTGCTGGGTGCTACCGATATGTCCACGGCTTTAACGACCCCCACTTACAACCTCATCAGGGACTCCATCAGCAGCCTGGCGCTGACCCCGCTGGGCTGGGTACAGACCATCGGCTTCCTGGCTATCGGCCTGCTTATTGAGATATTCACTGCCGGGCTCCTTTTTAATATCCGGCGGGCGTGCCTCTTTCGCCTCGGTAGTGCCCTGCTGGTCATTTTCGGCTTCGCTTTGC
>JBFYTX010000166.1:0-4324 GCA_041300345.1 Dehalococcoidales bacterium
GTCCGGATACTCTTTTTTCACCTCCGCCAGCAGCCACTCCCAGAACCGGAAAGGCTTGGTATGCGGGTTGTCCACGCGGAAGATGCGGACCCCCTGTTCGGCCCAGTAAACCACGATGCTCTTTAGCTCCTCCCACAACCCCCGCCAGTCGTCCGTCCCGAAGTTGAACGGGTAGATGTCCTGGTATTTCTTGGGCGGGTTTTCCGCGTACTTGATCGTGCCGTCCGGCCGCCTCAGGAACCACTCCGGGTGGGCTTTAACGTAAGGGTGGTCCGGTGAGCATTGGAAGGCTATGTCCAGGGCTATCTCTATGTTTAGTTTCTTCGCCTTAGCCATCAGTCTCTTGAAATCGTCGAGCGTTCCCAGCTCAGGATTGATGTCTTTGTGCCCGCCTTCGTCTGAACCGATGGCCCACGGCGTGCCGGGGTCGACCGCTTTTGCCGGCAGCGTATTGTTCTTGCCTTTGCGCCCGGTCCTGCCGATGGGGTGGATGGGCGGCAGGTAAAGCACGTCGAAGCCCATCTCCGCGATATAGGGCAGGCGTGCCTCGCAGTCTTTGAAAGTCCCGTACCGACCCGATACCAGGGAGGCGGAGTGAGGGAACATCTCGTACCACGCGCCGTACCCGGCCCTTTCGCGCTCCACGTTGATAATTAGCTCCCTGGGATAGGTGACGGCATAGCGTTCGTCGTCGACCCATCCCCTGATGGTAAAATGATAATTTCCTGTCTTCCCGGCGGTGAATGAGCCCCGCCAGCGGTCGTTGCCGAGGTGCCGCATCTCCGCCTCGATCCAGTCACCGTCACTTTCATGCCGGTAAAGCAGCCGGGCGGAGAGCCTGTCATGCCCGTCGGCGTAGATGTCAGCCTCGACGTCGATGATATCGCCAACCGTGCCCTTGGCGGGGTAGCAGCCGCCGTCGACATCCGGGCTGACGCCCTCGATAACAACTCTATAGCGGCCGTCGTTCATTTCCATAGGTCTATTTGCTGTCAGGCTGCGCCGCCGGCAGGTATAATTTCTCGCAGTATTCTTTAAGCATCCGCCGCGCCGAGAACGCAGGCGCGATGGTGCTGATCGATTTTTTCATCATCGCCAGCCACTTTTGCGGCACCCCGGTCCGGTCGCGGTCGTAGTAAAACGGCACGACATTATTCTCCAGCAGAGCGTAGAGCGACTCCGCATCGGAGCGGTCCTCGGCCTCCGGACTTGTTTTAACGGTGTCGTCGCCGATGGTCCAGCCGTTGCCGTCGGCGTAACCCTCGTGCCACCAGCCGTCCGGCACGCTCAGGTTGAGCACGCCGTTGAGCGCCGCCTTCATACCAGAGGTTCCCGAGGCCTCCTGGAGACGCCGCGGCGTGTTGAGCCAGACATCGACGCCCTGCGCCAGGTACCTGGCCAGCCGGATGTCGTAGTCTTCGAGGAAGGCGATGCGGCCCTGGAAGCCGCGGTCTCGGGCCATGGTGTGTACCCGCTGTAAAAGTATCTTGGAGGCGGTATCCGCCGGGTGCGATTTCCCGGCGAAGATGATCTGCACCGGCCGCAGCGGGTCGTTGACGATTTTCTTCAGCCGTTCGAGGTCTTTGAACAGCAGCGAGGGCCGCTTATACTCGGTAAACCTCCGGACGAAGCCTATCGTTAAGGTATCGGAGTCGAGCAGGGCGCCCATGGCCAGAATCTGCTGCGGCGAGGCCTCGCCCCGCGCCCAGCGCAGCTGCGACCGCTCCTGGATGATGTGGAACAGCTTTCTCTTTAACATCAGGTGCAGGCCCCAGAGCTCGCCGTCCGGGATGCCGGCGATGCGCTGCCAGAGCTGGACGTCATCCTGTTTGTCCAGCCAGTCGCTCCCGAGGTATTTATCATAGAGCCGGCGCATATCCAGTGACACCCACGTGGGCAGGTGCACGCCGTTGGTGACGTAGGTAATGGGCACATCGTCTTCGGGGCATTCCCCCCAGAGCCCGCACCACATGCGGCGCGCTACCCGCCCGTGGAGCCGGCTGACGGCGTTGCGGTGGCCGGACGTCTTCAGCGCCAGCACGGTCATGTTAAAATCGCCGTCGACGCTCTTGCTGCGCCGCCCCAGGTTGAGGAAGGCGTCGCGGTCTATGCCCAGCGACGGCCAGTAGCTCTCGAAATACTGTGACACGAGGTCGGTGGTGAAAACATCGTGCCCGGCCGGTACCGGCGTATGGGTGGTGAAAACAGAGGTCTTTTGTACGCCCTCCAGCGCTTCGGCGAAACTGCTGCCCTTAAGCACTCTCTCGCGGGCGCGCTCCAGCATCATGAAGGCGGTATGGCCTTCGTTGGCGTGCCAGACGGACGGCTGGATTCCCAGCGTCCTCAGGACCCGCACGCCCCCGATGCCCAGCAGGATTTCCTGCTGCAGTCGGTTTTCGCGGTCGATCGTGTAGAGTCGTCTCGAAAGCTCGCGGTCCTCGGGGTCGTTCTCGTCCAGGCCGGTATCGAGGAGATAAAGGTTCACCCGGCCCAGGTTGACCAGCCACACGCCGATGTGCAGGGTGTGGTTTTTCAGCTGGACTTCCGCCAGGCACCGCTGGCCGGTCGGCGACAGTATGGGACGCACCGGCGCTTTGCTGAAGTCCAGCTGCTGGTACACTTCTTCCTGCCAGCCGTCCGGGGAAATGCGCTGGCGGAAATATCCCTGCGGATACATGAAGCCCACCGCCACCAGGGGCAGCCCCATGTCGCTGGACTCTTTACAGATGTCACCGGCCAGCACGCCCAGGCCGCCGGCGTAGATGGGCAGGGAGTTGTGGAGGGCGAACTCCATGGAAAAGTAGGCGATAGGCCCCTTGAAAGCGCCGGGGTGGTTCACGGCGTACCAGGAGCTGGCGTCCTTTTTCTCGCTGTCGAAGGCGTTTACGGCAGCATCGTAAAACGATAAAAAGGTGGGGTCGGCGGCGGCGGCTTCCAGCGTCTCCTGGCTGATCTCGTAGAGCTGCTGGACGGGATTGTGCCCGCTCTCGCGCCAGACGGCATAGTCCAGCATCCTGAAGACGTCACGCCCCGCCGGGTGCCAGCTCCACCAGAGGCTGTTGGCAAGCTCGTAAAGCCTGCCGATGCGGTCCGGGATTTTTACGTATGCCAAAGTACTCCTTAGGTTATATAACCAGGATTACATTGTATTATTCTATATGATAATGGGAAATAAGTCACCCGGTCCCCGGGCCTCGGGCGTAAAAAACGGAAAGATGCCAACAGACGTGCCAGCGTAAAGTATGGTGAGCCGTAGAGGACTCGAACCTCTAACCTGATGATTAAGAGTCAGACATTCAATTTTCGAAATTTCAAGCAGCTTCCCAAGCCGGGATCGGCATAAACAATATTTAATTATTATCCAACCAGGTTTACATCGTTTAAAAAATCAGATTTACATTCACTATACAAATTGCTCTGAATTTCTAGAGCTATTTTTAAAATATCGCCAATTCTTATTTTTGTCAAGGATTTCCCGATTTATATCCCGTTTTACATACGCGTGTTTAGCGGAAATCGCTTATGAAATTTGAGGCGGGCAGCTAGTATTTGGCGTAAATCGGCACTATATTTTTATATTTAGCCACCAGTTTTTCCCAGTTTTTAGGTTACTCGATTTTCTGGATTTCTTTCTTGCCGGGCGTAGCTTTCTCCTTGGTAAAACCCTCACGGGCGATGTTTTTTGCGGTTTGCGGATTGAACACGATCGTATAGCGCATGCTGCGTGTAATGTTATCTACAACCGATTGTAATATACTCATTGCGTCACTACCGGGTGGGTACGACCAATAAAGATGAACACAAAGTTGAGTTACGGAACCTGATTGAAAAGTTTGAATCGCAAACCGCTGAAGCTAATAATGAACACAAGGCTGAAGTGAGAAAACTCAACTCGCGTGTTGAAATATTAACTAAAGAGAAAGAGCTTCAGAAAGAACAATACGAATCTCAGATAGCGGAGCTGGACTCAACCATTCGAGGCATCGAATTCAGGAAATCAGATCCCGGTAATAGACAAAAACGTACCGGCACTCTCGTTGAAACTCTGAAGACTTCCTGACCGAATCCAAAGGCCTCCTCGCAAAAAAGCAAAACCACCCTGATTCGGGGGTGGTTTTGCTTTTTGATCGTACCCCCCTGCTCCCGAATGCGCACTACACAATTCATCTTTTCATGATATAAATTGCGCATTTTATCCGAATGTGACTTCAAGTCATAAGAAAAATGAAAATATCTTTACCTTTTGTCCAAATAATGCTATACTTTCAACCCTGAGATGGGAGGCAGATATTAGATGAAAGAGCTTGATTTGTTCTTTAATCCT
>JBFYTX010000191.1:0-8032 GCA_041300345.1 Dehalococcoidales bacterium
ACGCCGCCGCGAGAATACCTGGTGCTGCGGCGCTGGTGCCGGCGTCAGCCAGGCAAATCCGGAGTTAGCCTTGTGGACGGCCAATGAAAGGCTGAAGGAATCTAAATCCACAGGCGTCACGGCGCTGGTGACATCCTGCCCCTGGTGCGAAAGGAATTTTAAAGACGCTGTCAAATAGTACAACCAGGACATCGTAATTTACGATATCGCCGAGATAGCCTGTAGAGCGCTCTGAAAGGAGGAAATAAAAATGGTCAAGAAAATGGATTGGATGATAAGCGGAGACTGCACCGAGGCCTGCACCTCGCCGCCGGTATGTCCTTACTATTGGGGTTCGAGCACTCCCAAAGACCTCCACGATGGTAAAAACCAGTGCGAGGGGGCTTTCACGTTCCATATCAAAGAGGGTTATTCCGGAGACGTCGACCTGGGTGGTTTGAACGCCGGCTTCGGTTTCAATTCACCTGTCGGCGGGACGGCGGTGCGCGACCCCTGGAAGGCTATTCTGTACATTGATTCCCGGGCGGATGTAAAACAGGCGGCAGCCATGGAAAAAATATTTAAGACGTGCTGGGCAACGATGGGCGAAGTACTCAAGGTAAAAAGGGTGCCTATCTCGTTTGCAAAAGAACCTGTCGGCGATGCCCCCGAATTGGGCTACAGGCACCGGGTTACCTGGGGGGATGTTTATAGCCTGAAAGCCGAACCGCTCATGACTGGGAATGGACTACCCAGGTTTATCAGCGGCAATATGAACGGTACTATCTATGTGGGCAAGTCAACGGAAAATAGGTTTAACGACCCTGACCTACCGCGGGGAAAGTGGGACCGTCCTGATATGAGCAATACTTACTACGAGTTCTCACTTAATCCATCCAAGCTACAATGGATGCCGTAAAACAATTACTCTGTGCGGAGTCTGTTCCTGCAAAACAATCTGCTCTGATTGCCGGGGCAGGGCTTACGAGGAAACTGGTGACATGATGGCGACCGACCCAGATTGCTGGCTTGTATCCGAGATAGCTTGGGAAAGGGGAAAACAATACT
The DNA here is from genome assembly GCA_041300345.1 of Dehalococcoidales bacterium. Taxonomy (GTDB): domain Bacteria; phylum Chloroflexota; class Dehalococcoidia; order Dehalococcoidales; family RBG-16-60-22; genus JBFYTX01. Next base: position 1,048 of record JBFYTX010000191.1, read on the forward strand.
TCACCTCATTCAAGCAGGCCATGAAGTCACAATAGCTTGTTTTGTTTCTGGTCCGGTTAGAATGGCAGAGCAAAAGTAAATTTAAAAGTTCTGCCTATTGTCCTGTACCGCCCACCATGTCGATAATTATGACCTTAATCCCGCAGTAGCACCAGCTCGCCCGCACTAAATAAACGGCGGCATTACTCTAAAGCTTTAACTAGATCACGGCTTGTAGTTACCCATCCGAAAACTTCGGTCACGTTCCATATGGTAGCTTGCTGGGTGAACTCCGGGCCGATATTGCCGCAGCCATCGCTAACCACAATAGGGAAATACTCGCGAAAATAGGCGTCACGGAGTGTTGACTCGATGCAAACGTTTGTGGCGAGTCCTGTAAACAGGAGGTACTTAATGCGGTATGTCCCCAGAATAGCATTAAGATCAGTATCGACGAAGCCGCTGTATCTGTGCTTGTCAACAACTATGTCTCCCGGCCGGGGCTCAAGTTCATCAATTATTTCCCAATCCCGGGTGCCTTTAACCAGAAATTTGCCATTCAATTCCGGGTGCCGGCGCATGGCCGCCAGCCCCAGTTCTTTGTGGTAGTTGGGCGATTCCTCTCCCCCGGCATTGGAAAGATCGGGCCGATAGCCCATTCTGAGATAGACCACCCTTATCTCTCTACGCCGGCACGCTTCGATTACCTTCTTGGCAATGTCAATGATATGCTTCACCTTCGCTTCATCGAGCACCCCCAGGTAGTCGAAAATCCCGCCCCTTTTGCAGAAGGAGTTTTGCATATCGACCACGATTATAGCGGCCCTGCTGGTATCGAACTTGACTGGGTCGGGACTGGCCGGCAAGTTTACTTCCATGGTCATTCACCTCCGCGTTAAGGATGCGATTGCCCGGATATCATATTCATTACCAGGCGGATATTATCGGGCGGCGTCTCCGGCGGCACTTCCCGGTCCGTGGTCAGAAAAACACCCGGCTCGTTTTTTCTAAAAAGGTCGGTGTCTAAATATGATTGTAATTCTGTCATGCTTGAGTTCAGAAGGCGGGCCGGTACGGCTTTCCCCAGGATACATGAGCGTCCGGCCCTTAATTTGTTCCAGGTATTAGTATCGATTCCCGTGGCAACTATTCCGTCAAACCCGAGGTTTATAAGGTTAGCCATGTTCTCCGGGGATGATTCGCCCGGCACCAGGACTGAGAAAGCGTTGTAGAACCTCACCGTGCTGATAATCGGCTGGAAGGCCGAGCCCAGCCATGACAGATGGGCCGGCGGCAAACCCGGCAGCAGTCTTTCCGCGACGGCGATGATATCCAGTTCCAGTTGACAGTAGATCTGGACCACCTTTAGCAGAAAACCGGCCGCCGACTGAATATTCCGCATAGCTTCTTCCGGCCTTTCGGCAAGCTCTTTGAGCGGGTCTCTGCCCGTCAATCCAGCCGTCAGTGTCAGCGGACCGGTAACTACGGCGGCCAGGGCCAGGTTCGGGCCCGAGACTTGATTGATGCGCTTTATGGACTCGATAACCGTGGCGAACCTGCCTGTTCTAGCCGCGCTTTCAACGTTGATGTCCTTGAGCCGGCCCAGGTCGAACCCGGGATCCGGGCTGACCGTCGGCGCCTCGTAGTCGCCCCCCCAGTTCACGGGGCGACCGCATATCTCCATTTCCAGCGAAGCATCAAAGCCGCCGGCGATGCCGTCATAGCCGTATAGCTTCCGGGCATTCTGGAGGCATTTGGTGTATTGAGTCGGGTCATAATACGCCCTCCGTACCGGCACCTGTTCCAGCCTGGCGGCGTGGGTGAACATCCAGGGAATAAAGGGTAACCGCGGCAATTCAGCCGCTTCAAATGCCCCCCTGACCAGTCTCTTGGAGGTGATCATTTTAGTGCTATCTTCGGGACTACATCCTGATTATTTCCCTCGTTTTCTTCCCATCCGGCCACGATCCGTAGTATTCCAGAATCTCCTCGGGGGGACGGAGCTGCGCCCATTCTTTCTCGAACTCGTCCCAGGTCATACTGCGGGATATCCTGTCCGCCCTCTCCTGCCGGCGGAGCTGCCTTGTTTTCTCCACATCCACCTCGAAGGTCTCGCGGTCATAAGCAACGTGATAGATGTTTTCCGCTGTCCAGTGAGATATGACTTCCTTCTTCAGATCGTCCACGACCATGCCGGCATCCCTGTCCAGCGCATCGCCGTAACCCCCGCCGCCGCCGCTGAAGACCACCCATAGGTCGCCGTTTTCCATGATGTGGACTTTTTTAAATATGCTGCTGATCTCGTAGTCGCCCTTGATAGCCTTCTCGGTCAGCAGCTGCACGGCTCCCGTGGGGATATCTTTATCGCCCCTTTTAAACTTTTCCCAGATATCGGTGTGCTTGACCTCGATGCCGGGCAACGTCGGCGGCGGGTAACCGCCGAACAGTCCGATACAGTTGCGTATTTTGCTGCCTTTGACATGGCTGTTATAGAGGGCATAGTCCACGTAGTTCACGGCATAGATCGTCTCGGTCCCCGAGCCGCCGCGGTGCATGCCGAATCCGCCGCTGTCGCGGCTGAGCTTGGCCGCCAGGCTTAAGAACTGGAACTCGTTTTCCATGTCCTCTACGTCCGGCGCCCGGCCTGACGGGCAATGCGAGAATCCGAAGGCATCGACCCCGTCCATGTCCGATCTGGCGCCGTGCCCCTCGGTGTTGAGCCCGAAAGCCAGGAAGTCGGAGACGGGGACGCCCCACTGGTTGACGCCGGAGATAAGTACGCCGACGCCGGTATTACCGGTCGCCGCCGCCACCAGCTCCCGCTGCGGGCTATCGAACATAAGTTTGCTCATGCAGATGGTTCCCAGGGTCATGGCGCCATGGCATGAAGGGGCGCTGTTGCTCTGGGCGGCCTCGGAGTTGGGATGGAACATGCATCCTTCCGGCACGATCCACTTCATGGACGCGAAGATGCCGGCCGAGACCGGCAGGTCATGGAAGGTATAGGACATCAGGTGTATGGCCACGTTAGCCGCCAGGGCGTGAGGCATACAATGCTGGGGGCTATCGGTCTCCGGAGAAGTGCCGGTAAAGTCCCAGATGAGCTCATCGCCTTTCTTCGTCAGGGTGAGGAAGTTGCGCACCAGCCGGTGTTTTTCGCCGACGATATCCATAAAGGTGACAGCGCGGTAAGTGCCGTCGTTCCACAGGCGGATGCGGCGGCGGGCGCCGTCCTCCGCCTCGACGATGATGCGGCGGAAGAGTCCCCGGACGAAATCGTTGCCCTTCTCCTTGGCCAGCGATACCAGCCTTTGCCGCAGGCGGTCGGCGGCGCTCACCCTGGCCCTCATATCGATGGCCTGCATGCGCGGCGCCCGCGAGATAAGGTTGACGCACATCTCCACCAGGTCTTCGCGCAGCCGAAAGTTTTCGCCTATCTTGATCGGCGAAAGCAGCATGCCTTCGTCATGGCGGGTCTTGGCGGTGAGGGGCATACCGCCGGGCTCGCAGGCGCCCGTCTCCGGCTGGTGGACGGCCGCGTTCGTCCAGGCGATCAGCTCGCCGTCGTTGAAGACGGGCATGACGACGATCTGGTCGCAGTTATGGATGCCGCCGTAGAGCGGATCGGAGCAGTAAAAGATATCGCCGTCCTTGCATCCTACCGTCGGGTCTTTGAGCCACGTCTCGGCCACGTACTTTATCGGCAATTGCCCGACGACGGCGTGGAGATACGTGCCGCACCAGGCGGCCACCATATCGCCTCTCGGGGTATAAATGCCGGTGACAACGTCCCCGGAGCGAAGCATGCTGCTCACGCCCAGCTTGATAAAGACCTCCTTGGACTCGAGCAGGAAGCTGTTGAGCTTCTCGGTATATATTTCGTAATCGCCGGGTTGCAGCAATTTCAGGCACTCCCGTTCTTCGTCTGTCGCTGAACTGGGCTTTATCCATTCCAGGAGTTTTTGCGGGTCCGGTCTCATATCCCTCCCCCTTCTTTAGTCGTTTCCATGATGAAATTCTGGTATTTGTCTACCGAAAGTCTGAATACCGGCGGCATCACGATAGTAGTGTCCTCGGCTTCGATGATGGCGGGTCCGTTGATGAAATTACCGTGCTTCAGCGCCCTGGCGTCATAAACAGGGGTCGGGCGGAATTCCCCGTATTCAGTCCAGTAAGCGTCCCGCTGGCCTTTCAATGCTGCGTGGTCAGGGGTCTCTCCGGCCTTCGGATAGGTTGGCAGCTTCGGTTTGGGGTGGTCCACCGTGGCGCGCAATATCAGGTTAAGCATATCCACGCCCCCCTGAGGGTAAGCCGAGATGCGGTTATAAACGCGACAGTATTCATCTTCGAAAGATTGATATATTGCCCTGACATCATCGGCGCTGCCGATCTGCAGCAGCGGTGACGTGAAACGGAGGATATTGAGCTGGCCTCCGTATTTGGCCTCGATCTCCAGGCCGAACTTGATTGAATCGCGGGAGAAGCCCTCGTTGGTGATATCCTTGATGGCTTTTTCCTGCAGGCTTTTTACAGCTTTATTAAAGACGTCATAGTCTTCGAAAGGCCTCATCGTCCCCGGGGCCAGCAAAGGCAGGCGGAGCGATTGCTCGTAAAGATGCAGGATATCCATGGTGCTGGAACCGAAGGCACAAAATACCGGCGAGAATGGGAAGACGACGATCTTGCTTATCCCGGCATACGGCCCGTAAGAGCAGCAGTGGGTCGGCCCGGCCCCGCCGAAGGCAAAAAGTATAAAGTCACTGGGCTTGAATCCCCGGAGGAACGTCTCCTTGGCGATTGTATCGCCCATGTTGGCGTCGACGATTTTTTTGATCAGCAGCGCCGCGTCTGCCACCTTGATGCCCAGGGGCCCGGCTATTTTTTCCTCGATGGCCGATATCGCTTTGTTTTTATCCAGCTTCATTCGCCCGCCGTGATAATAGTCGGGGTTGATATAGCCCAGCACAATATCGGCGTCGGTTACGGTGGGCTCGGTACCGCCCAGGTTATAAGAGGCCGGCCCCGGCATGGAACCGGCCCCCCGGGGCCCGACCTCCAATCGATTGCCCATGACCGGGTTCAGACAGGCGATCGAGCCGCCGCCGGCTCCGATCGACCTTGTCTCCAGGACGGTCATGTCTACCCACCAGCGATCGATCAGGGGGTGGTACTGGTAGAACCGGCTGCTGCCAGCGACGATCAAGCCCAGGTCGAAACTGGTGCCGCCCATGTCGCTGACGACGATGTTATCGTACCCCAGCATCCTGCCGACGTTTGCCCCGCCGATAAGCCCGGCCACCGGTCCTCCGTTGAAGGTCTGGATGGCTGCCGTGCGGAAAACCTCGGCCATGCCGCCGCTGTTATGCACCATCATGATGGTCTTGTCGTAACCGGAGTTGCGGAGCTCGTCGCCCGTGCCGGATATCTGTTCCCACATGGAGTAGTGCAGGTAGGCGTTTAATATTGTAGTCACCGTGCGCGTATATTCGTTCTGCTTCGGCGTCACCTCGGAAGAAAGCACCACGGGCATGGCTCCCAGGTAAAAGTCCGGGTATTCTTTGCGGATTATCTCGGCAATGCGCTTTTCATGGGTGGGATTCGAATACGAGAAAAGCAGGCTGACGACGAATCCCCTGGCGCCCCGGTCCACCAGGCGCTGTAGCTTTTCCAGAAAATCCTCCTCGTCCAGGGGCCTGATTATCTCCCCCCGGGAGTTGACCCTTTCCTTGACGCCGACCGTCATTTCCCGGGAGATGAGGGGCTCGGGCTTGCTGATGCGCGCCAGGTTCCTGATCTCCCGGAAGGTCAGCTGGTCGGTCCACGAGGCTCCCTTGCCGATGGGCACGATATCTTCAAAACCTTCCGTGGTGATAAGCGCCAGCCTGGGGCCGGTCCTCTGCAATAGCGTGTTCATGGCGATGGTGGTGGAATATCGGACCACCTCGGTACTGCCCAGCAGTTCCTTGACGGAAATGCCGAGTAGGGCCGCAGCGTCTTTCACCGCCCGCATGAAGCCGACCGAGAGGTTGTAGCCGGTGGTCGGCGTTTTGGTAAAGACGGTTTTACCGTCATAGTTCAGGAAAAGGTCGGTAAACGTGCCGCCGATATCAACATCAAGGGAGACCTTCATTTATACACCTGCCTGATCATTATTTCTTGTCCTGCTTGTCCACCCCGGACGGCAGGTATTTTTCTTTCAGTGAATCGATATCCAGCTCGATGTCGTAAGTGACCGGGTGGCCCGGCGGCAGCATTTCGTTTTCCACCATGACGCCGCAGCCGGGACAGTAAAACTCCACCAGCATGGCCCACGTGGCTTCCGGGGCAAAGCTGAAAGGTCCTTTCACCGGCGAGTTGTATATCGTATCCAGGTCTTTCCTGATATAGACTCGGCACCCTTTTTTATAGTTTTCCCTGGCGGAGATGAGCTCATGTCCGCAGCGGTTGCAGCACCAGAGCTCTTTTTCCAGGTCGATGTCCAGGTATTCCGTTATCTGCCGCTTGGTACCCATCGTTCCTCCTTTCAGGCCGACTCTATGACCCCGTTCAGAAAATTATCTACGGTGTACTTTTTGCCCCGGGGTATTAGTATCGTCGTGTCGTCGCTCTCGATGATCGCCGGCCCTTCGATAACATTACCGCATGTCAGCTCCGGTTGCTGGTAGATTGCCGTACGGGTGAAGCCGTCCTTCCAGTAGACCTCCCGGTATCCCTTCAAGGCTTTCTCCGGGTTCTCTCCGGTGAATTGATGTGTTGCCAGTTCCGGATGGGCGGTGGCGCTGGTTGCCCGCAGCCGGAGAAGATTGATAGTCAGCTCGTCGACGCTACCGGTATTGTTCTGTCCGGCAAAAGCATTTAAAATCCTGCCGACGTCCTGCGGCCCCTCAAGCAGAGTCACCGGGGATTCCACCACTGCGGCGGCGCCGTTTGAGGCAGCTTCAAGCTCCAGGGAAAAAGATACTTTTTCCGGCGGGAACCCCTCTCCCCTCATATCCATCAGCACCGA
>JBFYTX010000217.1:0-7119 GCA_041300345.1 Dehalococcoidales bacterium
GGCACGCTTTCCGAGACCCAGTTTAACTCGGTGTCTCCCATGGTAGCCCAGGAGACGTGGCGCAACGCCCTCATCGCCGTCGCCATAGCTATGGCAGGCATGCTGCTGTACATCACCTGGGCATTTCGTAAAATGCCCAATCCCTTCCGGTGGGGGACGTGCTTTACCATCGCGCTATTCCATGATATTTTTGTAACGGTCGGGATGTTCTCCCTGTTCGGGCAGATATTCGGCTGGGAAATGAACCTGATGTTCATCACCGGCATCCTGGGCATAGTGGGCGTGAGCCTGGATAACACCATCGTGGTCTTCGACCGGATGCGGGAGAACCAGCGGCTCGGCGTCAGCCCGGACTTCGAAGTGGTCGTCAACCGCAGCCAGATAGAAACGCTGAGCCGTTCGTTCAATACCAGCTTCACCATATTAATAACGTTAGTAGCCCTATTGCTCTTCATCGGCGGGACGATACAGAACTTCGTGATCGTCCTGCTCATCGGCCTCATCGCCGGCACGTTCGACTCTGTTTTCGTGGCCCCGGGCCTGCTGGTGGTGTGGGACAAGAAGGAGTGGGGCAGGTTCATCGGGCGCAAACCGGCTCCGGCGGCTCCCGCTAAGGGGAGATAGGTGGCGGCGTTTTCCACCCCGTCCGGCGCCGCCAGGCTATTGCTTGGCACCGTCCTCGGGCTGTTCATCATCAAGGTGGTGGTGGGTTATTTTACCGGCAGCATCAGCGTCTGGGCGCAGGCCGTCGACAGCTCCCTGGATATCTTCGCGGTGGTGATCACGTTTCTGACCGTCGGTTATTCATCAAAGCCGGCCGATCACGAGCACCCCTTCGGCCATGGCAAGGCGGAGGCCCTGGCCGCCGGCGTCCAGGCGGTGCTGCTCCTGGGGGCATCTGTAGCGATCGCGTATTCGGCCATACAACGCATCATCAACGGCGCGGCGATAGCGTACGCCCCGGCGGGCGTCGCCGTCATGCTGGTCTCCATGGTAGCCAGTATCCTGCTGTCCCGGCACCTGTTCCGGGTAGCCAGGGAGACAGGGTCTACCGCCCTGGAGGCCAACGCCCACAACATCTTCAGCGATGTGTTTTCCACCGGCGGCGTGCTGGTGGGAATGGCAATCGTCAGTATCTGGCAAGACCTGACCATCATCGACCCGATACTGGCGCTGCTGGTCGTGCTGGTCATCCTTCGGTCGACCTACCGCGTGTGGCAGATGGCTGTCCATGAACTCGTCGACGTCAGGCTGCCCGAAGAGGAGGAAAGAAAGATCCGCCAGACGATCACGGAGCATTTCGGCGAGGAAGTGGTGGGATTTCACCGGCTGCGCTCGCGCAAGGCCGGCAGCCAGAGGTACATCGACCTGCACCTGGTCATGCCGAAGCACGTCAGCATCGAGGAGGCGCACGAGATGTGCGAACACCTTGAAAAGGACATAAGAAACCGCCTGATGCGGACGGACGTTACGATACACGTGGAGCCCTGCGACGGCAAATGCGCGGCGTGCCTGCTGACCTGCGAGAAAAGAACATCAAAGAAGGCTGCCTAGTCCGGCCTTCTACACGTATTCGATTATCCCCCTGACGATGAACTGGCCGCCGAAGTAGAGCAGCGCCAGGCTCAGGACGATAAAGACCCACTCCTGCACCTTTTGCCCCCAGAACGAGTGCGTGCGGAAGATGACGAAAGAAACGATAGAGAGCCAGACGAGGTCACAGAGCCAGTGCACGATGATAAAGAAGGGCAGCCCCCAGGTGCCGACGGCATCGACAAAGGTCACCAGGAGCAGGCTGCCCACGGTTACCCACCAGACCAGGAAGAACGGGTTGAGGGCGCTCATCAGTATGCCTGCGACGAAGGCGTTATAAGAGGTGTCCCTGCCTTCCCTGGCGATCTTCCTGCGGGCACGGAAAAGGTCGAAACCCATCCAGAGGATCATGCCGCCGCCGAGCACGCTGAGCACCAGTTTGACGACGTCGTTCTGAAAGAAATCCACCAGGCCAAAGTAGACCAGCAATATCAGCGGCACCTCGACGACGGCGTGTCCCAGCGATACCATCACGCCGGCCCAGGGGGATTTCAGGCTCTTGGCGAGGGTGACGGTGAACATCGGGCCGGGCATCATGACACCGGACAAAGAGGTAATGACGACGGTCCCTAAAGCTGCTAACATGATAGATACTCTGAACTAATTATAACATTTACGAGAGTTAGTACTGTATTATTGTCAAAACCTATCCCCTGTATCGTTCTTCAAGGGACCTCACCCCTTGATCCCCTCTCCTGTTCGCAGGAGAGGGGGAGAGTTTGTTGAGAGGGGGCTGCGCCCCCTCTCGCGGCGCACTCCCATTGCTAAATAGCAGGGTGGCTAAGAGGGGTCACGACCCCCTCTTTTTATATTCCCCCTCTCCAGACTAATAACTTCCCGCCTTGATATTATTCAACTGTCTGGAGAGGGGGCCAGGGGGTGAGGAAAGTATTTGATTTAGCCGGCAGCAATTTACCTTGAGCTAACCCCTTTCATGCTTTATACTGAAATCAAAGGAGTGGAACATCTGTGTCACTCGACCTCACGAAAGTAGCCGGGCAGGTCTTCGCCATGATAGCCGGACCGAGGGACAGCCGCGCCGCGCAGGAGAAGCGTTTGCGGTTCGCGCTGGATACCATCGGGGATGAGGCTATCGACCTCGACGACCTGAAGAGAAAAATAAAGTCGGCCAAGACGACCTGGCTAGTGGCGGACATCGTCGAGGGGCTGAACAAACGATATCCCCTGCCACCCTCACCTACCGATTTCACCGTGCTGGCCGCCGACGGCTCGCATATCGACGTCGACCGGCACCAGTCGACCCGCTGCTACCTGATAAACACAGGGTCGGTAACGCTCAGCTACGGCGCCCGTCCCGAGGCGCGACTTGCCAGCACTCCAAAACTGTACTCGGAAGATAAAGACCTGGCGATATCGCCGCCGGGCGGCGGGCGCGAACAGCCGGTGGAGGGCACTATCCTGGGTGTTAAGCGATCCATCGAGGAATGCCGCTGCCTAGTCGGGCTGGCCGAGGAAATGCCACCGGGCAGCGCGGCGCTGGCCCTGCTCGACGGCACGCTGATACTGTGGGGACTGGAAGCCTATCCCGACTTCGTGACCGAGGCGCTGCTGCACGACGGCCTGCTGAAATGCCTCGACGCCATGAAAAAACTCAACACAGACCGCCGCCTGGCGCTGGCGAGCTACATTAGCTTCCCGCGCAGCACCGACGTCCTTAACGTCCTGCGGGTAGCCGTCTGCCCCGACGATGTCCCCGACTGCGATAAGCGATGCCCACCGGGGAAAGAACGCGACTGCGACGGACTGGCGGGCGTGCGCGACCGCGACATTTTTATAAATCTGCTCGCTGAAGGGGAAAGATCGGCGCTGTTCATCAGCCCCTCGAAAATCGTCGCCGAGCATTACGGCGGCCACCGCGTCTATTTCTTTTACCTGCGTGAAGGGGAGGAAATCGCCCGCATCGAAATCCCGCAGTGGGCAGCGGAAAGCGCAGAGCTATTGAACCTCACCCACAGCCTCGTCTACGACCAGTGTCAACGCGGCCACGGCTACCCGGTGGCACTTTCGGAAGCCCACGAGCAGGCGGTGGTCACCGGGGCGGACCGGGAAAACTTCAGAGAGCTGGTGGAGACAACGCTGATAGAGGAGCACCTGCCCAGTCCATCATCAGGCAAGAGCCAGAGTAAAAGGACGAGGTGGGTATAAAAGAAACCCAAAAATCAAAGGTCAAAAAGACAAGCAGGCGGTGAAAAAGGGGAAAAGATGAAAAATTTAGTCGTCGCGGGGTTTATCGTTCTGGGATTGGGGCTAATAGCTTCCATTTACTTCGCCATTACTCTCGCCCTGGATAAAAACGCGCTGGCCGCAGAACTGGAGTCGACTCAAGGCGTCCTGGCAACGACGCAGGCGGAACTGGCAACCACGAAAGACTATCTCGCGGCAACGCAGGTAGAGCTCGACCAGACAGAGGAAACGCTGACGGCAACCAGCGATGAACTCAGCGACACACAGGTCACCCTCACTTCAACGCAGTCGGAGCTGGAAACAACCAGCCACGAGCTTACCTTAAAGACGGGAGAGCTTAACGATGCCAACGGAGAAATCAATTCGCTAGAGGAGTCGGTAGCAGTCCTCCGGGAGTCTTTAGCGAGCACATCGAACCTATTAGACATATCCCAGCAGACACTGGAGGGACTGGGGATCGACGTCCATGTCAGCCGCTTGTGCTGGGATGTGGAACTAATCGATAACCCGGATGCCCAAAATCCTACCTGGGATGAGCTGATGGCGTTCCTCGCGGCAGACCAGACGGAGAAGCACGAATATATACTCAACGTATACGACTGCTCACAGTTTTCCCGTGACCTTCATAACGAAGCCGAGGCGGCGGGCATCCGGGCGGCCGAAGTGCAACTCTGGTTTGCCAACGATAGCTCCGGCCACGCGCTGAACGCATTCATCACCACCGATTACGGCCTGGTGTACGTCGACTGCACCACAGGACCGGACAAAATAGCCCGCGTCAAGCTCGATAAAGAATACCGCGCCGCGGACAAGTATTCAGTCGCCGGGCGGAACGCCCGGAGCGACCCCTGGTGGGACTCGCTGATGTCGTATTACTATATGAGCAACGACAGCGGCGGGCATTTAATCGTAGAGGATATTATGATATATTGGTAGAAATAATGTAAGGAGGAGCAGATGGGCAGCAAGGGCAGAAAGAACGTCAAGAAGCCCAAGGGCGGCGCCAAGGGCAAAGCCGCTCCAGAGACCAAAAAGAAATAAGAGGCCGGCGGGATAAAATCCGCTCCGGATCTGCCCCTTCTCCCGACCGGCGAAGGGGAACGAGGTAGGTTTCCCCGTTTTTTCAGGGGGTGAGGTCTATCAACAGTCAAGTATCGCCAAAAATCGCCGAGGTAATCGAGGCGTCCACCGCCCGGTTCATATCACAATGCTACGAGCTTTACGGGCTGCCGCCCCTCGGCGGGCTGGTAAAGTCCGGCGATATTTACGGTATCGTCTGCCACGCGGAGACGGCCGGCATGGAACCGGGGCGCCGGCCGATAGCCCGGGGCAAGGACGAAGCCACGGAAGAAGCCGTCTATAATTCCAGCCCCCAGCTACTAAAGCTCCTCCGCAGCGAGTTCACGGCGTCGGTGGTGGGTTATAAGGAAGGGGAAAATATCTATCAACACCTTCCACCTCAGCCCGCCCGCATCCACGGCTTTGTGTACTTATGCCGGCCGGAAGAAGTCAGGGAGTTCAGCAGGTCGTTCGATTTTCTGAACATTTTACTCAACGTCTCTCCTGTTATTCCCCCGGAAGAGCTCATCGCGGCGGCGCTGCGGCAGATGGCGGGAGCGCAGGAAGACCCGCGCGCTTTCCTGGTGGCGGCGGGCAAAGAGATGGCGAACCTTCTGAGCGATGATTTTATCAGGCTGAAGAATATCCTCGGGAGGCTGAAATGACGGACAGACTCGGCATCGTCACTAACGCCTCGCTGGAAAAAGGGGTGGACGTCCGGCTGGATGCGCCGGTATCGGTGGAGGACATGGTGGTGGGAAGATACGTCACCATCCAGGGCCAACAGCGCCGGTTCTTCGGGATGATCACCGACGTCAGCCTGAAGTTCACCGACGACCGCCTGTCCGTCTCCCCGCCCGACGTCGCCGACCCGTTCATCGCCGAGGTATTGAGCGGCACTAGCACCTTCGGGATGATACACGTCACCCCTATGCTGACCATCAGCGGGGACGCTAAAGCCGTGCTGGAAGGACCGCAGCCGGTCAAGACCATACCAGCGCACTTTTCCACCGTAAATCTAGCTACCGAGGGGGACATCGAGAGCGTCTTCGGCAAGGAAGACAAGGAGAGGTTCAGCATCGGCAACCCGCTGGACATGGAGACCAAGCTCTGCCTCAACCTCGAAGAGTTCGCCCGGCGCTCCAACGGGATCTTCGGCAAGAGCGGCACCGGCAAGACCTTCCTCACGCGGATACTGCTCATCGGCATGCTGCAAAAAAGCAAGGCGGTTAACCTGATCTTCGACATGCACAGCGAATACGGCTGGGCGGGCACGCGGGAGGGGGGCGGGACGGTCAAAGGCCTCAAGCAGCTCTTTCCCGATAAAGTGGCGGTCTTCACCCTCGACGAGATGAGCTCGAAAAGGCGGAAGGTCAGCACGGACTTCGTGGTGAAAATAGGGTTAAACGAGATCACGCCGGAGGACATCGCCATCCTGCGGGCGACACTCAACCTGACCGACCTCGCGGTAGAAGCGGCCTACCAGCTCAGAAAGATACTCGGGCGCGACTGGCTTAACAAGATACTCAATCTGCCGGAAGAAGAGGTCGAAGAGCTGCTTAAAGGCGCCGACATCCACGAAAGCTCTTTCCAGAGCCTGAAGCGCGGGCTGGGGACCATCGGCCGGCTCGGCTTCGTGGTACCGGAGGCCAAAGAGGATGCGGTCAAGGTCATCCTCGATTATTTACAGAGCGGCCGGAACGTGGTATTGGAGTTCGGACGGTACCAGGAAATAGCGGCCTACCTCCTAGTGGCGAACATGCTCTCCCGCCGCATTTACACGCGCTACCAGCAGCAGATGGAGGAGGCAATCGCCGAAGACGACGAGTCGAAGAAGCCCAGGCCACTGGTGATCACCATCGAGGAAGCCCATAAATTCCTCGACAACGATGTGGCGGACAAGACCATCTTCGGGACCATCGCCCGGGAGATGCGCAAGTATAACGTCACGCTGCTGGTCATCGACCAGAGACCCAGCGGCATCAGCGAGGACGTCATGTCACAGCTGGGCACCAAGATAACCTGCCTCCTCGATAACGACCGGGACATCGACAGCGTGCTGGCGGGCGTGTCCGGCAAGAACGAACTGAAGTCGGTTTTGTCGCGGCTGGCGCCGCGGCAGCAGGCGCTCATCTTCGGGCACGCGGTGCCGATGCCGGTAGCGTTCCAGCCGGCGGCTTACGACGCCAAGTTCTACGCCGGGCTGAACAAGAAGACGCTGACGGACACGAAAGACATCGAGAAGCTATGGGAGTAACCAAT
>JBFYTX010000053.1:0-4325 GCA_041300345.1 Dehalococcoidales bacterium
GAGTCGCTTTACCACGCCGCCCTCCACCACGACCGCGCTCTCAACCTCTTCTGGGTGCAGTCGGAAGACTGTGACAAGACCGAGGTGGATTCCCTCCTGCGCACCGCCCAGGGCATCATCGTGCCCGGCGGCTTCGGTATCCGCGGCATCGAGGGGATGGTCAAGGCCGCCCGCTACGCCCGTGAAAAAAATATCCCCTATTTCGGTCTGTGCCTGGGGATGCAGGTCATGACCATCGAGTTCGCCCGCCACGTGTTCGGTTCCGAAGAGCCCAATTCCACCGAGTTCGACCCCGATACGCGCTATCCCGTCATCGACTATATGCTGGAGCAAAAGACCCTCCAGACCAAGGGCGGCAATATGCGCCTGGGCAACTACCCCTGCAAGCTGGTGGAGAACACCCTCGCCTCTAAAGCCTACGGGAAACCGGAAGTCATGGAGCGCCACCGCCACCGCCTGGAGTTCAATAATAAATACCGGGAGGATCTGGGTAAAGCCGGCATGGTCTTCAGCGGCGTTTCCCCCGATGACAGGCTCGTTGAGATCTGCGAGCTGTCCGGCCATCCCTGGATGCTCGGCTGCCAGTTCCACCCCGAGTTCCTCTCGCGGCCCGGCCGCCCCCACCCCCTCTTCCACGCCTTCGTCGGGGTGGCCAAGGACGTGCTGCGTGAAGGCGCCCAGCCGCCGCTGCCGCTCGCGACCAACTGAGGAGGAAGCTATGGAGATATTTTTAGATACCGCCAATATCGAGCAGATAAAGCAGGCTGCCAAACTGGGCGTTATCAGCGGCGTCACCACCAACCCGTCGCTGCTGGCTAAAGAAGGCCACGCCGACTACGAGAAAGCGACCAGGCAAATCTGCGATATCATCGACGGCCCCGTCTCCGTGGAGGTACTGTCCGAGGACGCCGCATCTATGATCAAAGAGGCGCGCGTCAAGGCCGCCTGGGCGCCCAACGTAAACATAAAAATACCCGTCACCGCCGAAGGCCTCAAAGCTACCTCGGTCTTGAGCGAGGAAGGCATCGACGTTAACATGACCCTCTGTTTCTCCCCCAACCAGGCGCTGCTCGGGGCGCTGGCCGGCGCCGCTTACGTCAGCATCTTCATCGGCCGGCTGGACGATATCGGGCAGGACGGCATGAAAGTGGTCGAGGACACGTTAACGATACTGGGCAACTACCCGGAGCTTGACGCTGAGGTCATCGCCGCCAGCATCAGGCATCCCGTGCACGTTACCCGGGCCGCGATGATGGGCGCGGGCATTGCCACGGTGCCTTACGCCGTGCTGATGCAGATGATACAGCACCCCCTGACGGACATCGGCATCAAGCGCTTCCTGGCCGATTTTAAGAGCGTATCTAAAAAATAGTCGAGAAGAAAGGACCGAATACCCTTCCCCGTGGGGAGATGGGATCAGAGTGAGGTGGATCATGAACATGAACAATGCGAACACGAACCCGACCCCGAATCCGAATAATAGCGCTGGCCCGAACGGCAGCGCCGGCCTGAACGGCAGTGCCGGAGGCAGCCCCGCTCCCGCAGCCGCTGCCCCCGCCGTTGCCGCCGCGGCTTCCGCCATGAATATGAGCCTGGCGGACCTCGAGGCCAGGACCAAGGAAGAGCTGGTGGAGATGGCCAAGGAAAAGGGCATCGCCACGCCGGCCGCGCTGAAGAAGCACGATATCGCCATGCGCCTCCTGGAAACGCACACCGGCGAGCAGGGCAATATCTTTTGCTCCGGTGTCCTGGAGATCATGGCCGACGGCTACGGCTTTTTAAGGCAGGAGACCCTGCTCCCCAGCCAGACGGACGTCTATATCTCGCCGTCGCAGATCCGCCGCTTCTCCCTGCGCAACGGCGACCTCGTTACCGGGCAGGGCCGACCGCCCAAGAGCAACGAGAAATATTTCAGCCTCCTGCAGGTGGTGGCCATCAACGGGCTCGACCCCGAGGTCATCAAGAACCGCCAGCCATTCCAGTCGCTGACGCCCACTTTCCCCGACCGCCTGATTAATCTGGAGCATTCCCCTTCCGACCTTTCCACCCGCCTCATCAACCTCATTGCCCCCATCGGGCGGGGCCAGCGCGGCCTGATCGTCTCGCCGCCCAAGGCCGGTAAAACTCTTTTGCTGAAATCCATCGCCAACGCCATTTCCAATACCTACGAGGATATTCACCTTATCGTCTGCCTTATCGGCGAGCGGCCTGAAGAGGTCACCGACATGAAGCGTTCCGTCAAGGGCGAGGTTATCGCCGCCACTTTCGACGAGATGGTGGAGAACCAGACGCGCGTGGCGGAGCTGGGACTGGAAAGGGCCAAGCGCATCGTGGAGAGTGGCAAGGACGTGGTGATATTGCTCGACGGCGTGACCCGCCTGACCCGCGCCTACAACCTGGCCATGCCTTCCAGCGGCCGCACCCTTTCCGGCGGTATCGACCCCGCCGCCTTACACCCCGCCAAGCGTTTCTTCGGGGCGGCCCGCAATACCGCCGAGGGCGGCAGTCTGACCATTATCGCTACCTGCCTTGTCGATACCGGCAGCCGCATGGACGACCTCATTTACGAGGAGTTCAAGGGGACGGGCAACATGGAGCTCCACCTCGACCGCCGTCTTTCCGACCGGCGCATCTTCCCGGCCATGGATATCCAGCGCAGCGGCACGCGGCGAGAAGAGCTTCTGCTGGGCGACGACGTTACCAAGCAGGTCTGGCTGCTGCGGCGTATGGTGGGGATCATCGCTTCCGACCCCAATAACTTCGTCGAGGGGACGGAGCGCGTCCTCGACCGCATGCGCAAGACCAAGACCAACGTTGAGTTCCTGGCCGGCCTGAACCGGGAAATGTAATAGTTGAGGCAACCTCTCCCCGGCCTCCGCGCCATTTGTTTTGTTGTTTTTTATTTTTTGTAAAGTTGGAGCTACGGTTTGTTCGTGGGATTCGTTGTTAGAGTTATGACAACTTAGCTTCATTTTAGGGGTTTATTCGTTTTCTAATTTATGTAAATTCAGCTTCATTCTAATAATCATTTGTTTCCAACAATATGTAAAGCTAGCTTCAATTTTCGGGTATTTGTTTCCAACTTTATGACAAGTGACCGGTCTTATTAAATTGTTAAGATGCTCGAAAAGTTACGATATAAGTATATAACGGAGAAAGGGGAAAGTGAAGGCGAATTTGTCGTGATTTCCCCCCTATCCTCACTTACGAAGGAGAGTAGATCAAGCAGGGAGTTTTAAAGAGGGGCGTCAGCCCCTCTTAGGTTATTTCCCCCTCTCAAACAGCGAAATAAACGCATAATAGAAAGGAACCTGTTTGAGAGGGGGTCAGGGGGTGAGTATAAAACCTGAGATAACCTGGAACTTGAACAAACTTAGATGAAGCCTTATCATAGAGCAGGACAGAGAGGTGATGCATGATACAGATTAGAAAGACCTATAACCAGGTAAATCCCGAGCTGCTTAACGGGGAGCTGAAGGACTTCATCCTGAACCAGGGTGCCACGCTGGGCGAGAATAAGCTGGAGACCTTTACCCTGCCGGACGAATCGGCCGATTTCATTTCACGCATGACGATGACCTTCAAGACAAATGATAAAGAGAGCATACGCGTGCACACGGTAGGCACAGCCAGGGGCGAGACCAAACTGATGATAGACATCGACGAGAAATTGTTCCCGCAGGAGAAGCTCAAAACTTTACAGACCGACCTCGACTTTATGTTCAGCGGCTACGAAGTGAAGAAATAGAGCCTGATATTCGATATGTAGCTGCGTTCAATTACCTGCCTGCCGAAGTCGTGTCTATTTACCAAAAACCGAAGCTATAAACTCCTCATGTCTTTTAGCTTTTTCTTCTTTAGATAACTCTTGGAATTGCTTTATCTGTTGACCCACACGGGATTGATTTTGACGCTGCCATTCTTCCCCATCTTTGATAATTTTTTCCAACCCCTTGCGGTTTGGTGGACCTTTAACACTCTTTGGAATACTTGTACCGGCGGTCTCGAGCACCTCTTCGGCGACGAATATAGGAACATCATTAAGAACCGCGAGCGCGATAGCATCGCTCGGGCGTGCGTCAACCTCAACCGTCTTTTTACCACAATGCATTTTGACAACCGCATAGAAGGTGTCCTTTTTCAAGGCCACTATACGCACTTCTTCCACCTTCGCGTTGATCGCTTGAAGAAGACTGGAGTAAAAATTGTGCGTTAATGGCCGGGGCGTGGCAAAATCGCTCAGTCCTATCGCAATAGATTCCCCTTCGAAGGGACCTATCCATATCGGCAGCAAGCGCCTCCCGGCTTCATCATAAAGTATGACA
>JBFYTX010000014.1:0-13022 GCA_041300345.1 Dehalococcoidales bacterium
GCACCCTTCGGATTTCGCCGGAGGGTAGCCTCAGCAGGACGTACTCGCCCTCTTTGACCATCAGCTGGGCGGACGCCCCGGCGCTGCGCACTATCTGGCCGCCGCGCCCCTTGTTTAGCTCGATGTTGTGTATCTCGGTGCCCGTGGGTATGGATTTCATCGGCAGGCAGTTGCCCGGCTTTATCTCCGCTCCGGGCCCGCTCATTATCTTGTCGTTGACATTCAATCCGACCGGCGCCAGGATGTATCTCTTCTCCCCGTCGGCGTAGAAGATCAATGCGATGCGCGCCGTCCGGTTGGGATCGTACTCTATCGCCGCCACTCTTCCCGGGATGCCGGCTTTGTCGCGTTTGAAATCGATTATCCGCAGCTGGCGTTTTTCGCCGCCGCCCCGGTGACGAACGGTCACCTTGCCGCGGAAGTTCCGCCCCGCCTTGCTGTTCTTCTTCCGGAGCAGCGATTTCTCCGGCTTCCCTTTGGTGATCTCGTCAAAGGTGTAGCCGCTCATGCGCCGCCGCCCCGGCGAGGTCGGACGGAAAACCTTTATAGCCACCTGGCTTCCCCTTTCATGCTATACTCCCTCGAAGAACTCTATCTTGTCGCCCGCTTTCAGCGTCACGATTGCCTTTTTCCATGGTAAGGTTTGGTAGGTGCGGCGCCCCATGCGGCGGGTCTTGCCCCGCATGGTGATGACGTTGACGCCGGTTACTTTCACTTTAAATGCCTTCTCCACGGCCTGCCTGATCATCAGCTTGTTGGCCTTGTCCGCGATCTCGAAAGCGTATTTGTTCTGCGCCTGGAGCAGCGTGCTCTTTTCGGTGATCAGCGGCCGGCGCAGCACCTCGTACAGATGCATTATTCTTTCCCTCCCGCCTTGCCGTTGCCCCACAGCTTTTCCGCCACCCGCACCGCCGCTTCGGTCATCAGCAGGTTCTTATGCGCCAGCATGTCTATAATATTAATCACGGCGGCCGGCGCCGTTTTCACCGACGGTATGTTCCTGGCCGACTTTATGACGTTTTCTTCCGGCTCCGGCGTGACGATGAGGGCCGAAGAGTCGATTTTCAACGCCGTCAGCGCGGCTATCATTTGCTTTGTCTTGGGCTCGGTAAAATCGAACGCGTCCAGTATTTTCAGCTCGCCGTCGCCGGCCTTGGCTGACAGCACGCACCGTATCGCCAGGCGGCGCATCTTGCGCGGTATCTGCTGCCGGTAGTCCCGGGGGTGCGGCCCGAACGTTACGCCGCCGCCCTTGCGCAGCGGCGATTTCTTGCTGCCGGCGCGGGCGTTACCGGTGCCCTTCTGCCGGAACAGCTTGCGTGTGCTGCCCCTGATCATGCCCTTGGTCTTGGTCGCGGCCGTTCCCTGCCGGGCGTTGGCCTGCTGGCCTACCATCACCTGGTGCACCACCGCTTCGTTGAACGGCGCACCGAACACGGCATCGCTGACCTTTATCTTCCGGACTTCCTCTCCGGCGAGGTTATAAACGGGGAGTTGCATTACTTTTTCCCTCTCGTGGACTTTCTGATGATCACCAGCCCGTTGGTCATTCCCGGTACTGCCCCCTCCAGCAACAGCAGATTGCGGGCGGGGTCGGCCTGGACCACGGCTATATTACTCACGGTGACCCGCACGTCGCCCATGTGCCCTGCCATGCGCAGGCCCTTGTAAACGCGGCCGGGGCTGGTGTTCGAGCCGACCGAGCCCGGGGCGCGCTGGCGGTCCGACTGCCCATGCGTCTTTGGCCCGCCGCGGAAGTGATAGCGCTTGACGCCGCCGGCAAAGCCCTTGCCCTTGGATATCCCGATGACCTCTACGAGGTCGCCGGCCTTGAACAGGCTGACGTCTATCCGTTGTCCCGCTTCCGCCTTCTGCCCGGCGTCCAGTAATAGTTCGCGCATGTATTTAAATTTCGGGGCCGACTTCTTTTTCTTGTCGCCCTTCTTTTTGGCCGCCGCTATTTCCCCGAAGCCGAGCTTGGCGGCGCTGTAGCCGTCCTTTTCCTCGGTCTTGACCTGCAATACCGTGCAGGGGCCGGCCTCGATGGCGGTGACCGCCCGCGTCTTGCCTTCCCCGAAGACCTGGGTCATGCCCAGTTTTTTGCCTAAAATTCCTTCAGTCATAGTCTTTACCCGTTTGTCATCCCCGCGAGGGCGGGAATCCAATCATCATAGCTTGATATCTATTTCCACGCCCGAGGGCAGGTTCAGCTTGGTCAATGCATCGATGGTCTTGGACGTCGTCTCCATGATGTCGATCAGGCGCTTGTGCGTCCGTATCTCGAACTGCTCCTGCGAGTCCTTATCGATAAAGGGCGACCGGATGACGCTGAACTTCTGGATGCGCGTCGGCAGCGGCACCGGCCCGACGGCCACGGCGCCTGTGCTTTCCACCGCTTCCAGTATCTGCCTCGCCGACTGGTCGACGACGCGGTGGTCGTACCCCTTTAGCTTGATGCGTATCTTCTGCTTAGCCATTTTTCTTGCCTACAGCCTTTTCTATGATCTCGTCTTTTAGATTCTCGGGCAGCTGCTCGTAGCTGTGGAACTCCAGCGAATGCGTCGCCCGGCCCTGGGTCAGCGACCTCAGGCTGGTGGCGTAACCGAACGACTCCGCCAGCGGTATCTGGCAGTGGATGACGTACATCTCGCCCTGCGTGTCCACCTTGCTAATATGGCCCCTCTTGGCATTGAGGTCGCCCATGATATCGCCGAGGAACTGCTCCGGCGTGACCACTTCCAGTTTCATGATGGGCTCGAGGAGGATAGCTTTGCCCTTCCTGATTCCCTCCCGCAGCGCTATCGAGCCGGCCATCTTGAAAGCCAGCTCCGAGGAGTCTACGTCATGGTAGCTGCCGTCATATAAGGTGGCTCTAACGTCCACCACCGGGTAGCCGGCCAAGACGCCGGTCTCCATGGCTTCGATAATGCCGGCCTTGACCGGGTTGATGAACTGTCTCGGTATTGTGCCGCCCTTGATCGCCTCGACGAACTCGAAGCCCTTGCCGCGCGGCAGCGGCTCGAACTTGACATCGACGTCGCCGTACTGGCCGTGGCCGCCGCTCTGCCTGATGAACTTGCCCTCGACGTCCGCCGCGGCGGTGATCGTCTCTTTGTACGCCACGCGCGGCCGGCCTACTTTGACCCCGACCCTGAACTCGCGCGTCAGCCGGCTGACGATCACTTCCAGGTGCAGCTCGCCCATGCCGGAGATAATGGTCTGGCCGGTCTCTTCGTTAAACGTGACCTTGAAGGTCGGGTCTTCTTCGGTGAGCTTTTGCAGGGCCTCGCCCAGTTTGTCCTGGTCGGCCCTGGTCTTGGGTTCGATGGCGATGGAAATGACGGGTTCGGGGAACTTGATGGACTCCAGGAGGATGGCCTTGGAGGAATCGCAGAGGGTGTCGCCGGTAAAGGTGTTTTTCAGTCCGAGCGTCGCGGCGATAGCGCCGGCGTCTGCGGATTCGATGTCTTCCCGGTGGTTGGCGTGCATCAGGAGAAGACGGCCGATCCGCTCCGACCTGTCCCGGGTGGGATTATAGACCTGCGTCCCCACCTTCACTTTCCCCGAATAAACTCTAAAATATACCAGTCTCCCGACGAACGGGTCGGTGACCACTTTAAAAGCCAGCGCGGAGAAGGGGGCGTCATCGCTGGCTTCACGGACGGCCTTGTGGCCGGTCTTCGGCTCGATGCCCTCCACGGGCGGGACGTCGAGCGGGGAGGGGAGTAAATCGACGATCGCGTCCAGGAGGGGCTGCATGCCTATGTTCTTTAATGCGGCGCCGCAGATGACGGGCACCGCTTTGTTGCTGAGAGTCACGCGCCGCAGCGCCTGCCTTATTTCTTCGGGCTTGATTTCTTTCCCTTCGAGGTAGGCGACTATCAGGGTATCATCCAGGTCTGCCAGCTTGGTGACGAGGTTGTGCCTGGCTTCGTTGACCCTGGCCTTGTCCGCTTCATCGAGTACGATTTCCTGCGGCTCTTTGTTGGGATCGTTATCGAACTGCCAGGCCTTGTTTTCTATTACGTCGATGGTGCCCCTGAAGGACTCTTCCGTCCCCAGCGGCAGCTGTATCGTGAGCGGCACCGACTGTAACCGCGTCTCGATCTCCGAGACGGTGCGGTTGAAGTTCGCCCCGACCCTGTCCATCTTGTTGATATAGCAGATGCGCGGGACTTTGTACCTGTCCGCCTGCCGCCAGACCGTCTCCGACTGCGCTTCTACGCCCCCCACCGCGTCGAAGACCACCACCCCGCCGTCAAGCACCCGTAGACTGCGTTCTACCTCGGCGGTGAAGTCCACGTGCCCTGGGGTATCGATGATATTGATGCGGTGCTCGCGCCAGTAGCAGGTAGTGGCCGCGGACGTGATGGTGATGCCGCGCTCGCGTTCCTGCTCCATCCAGTCCATGACCGCCGTGCCCTCGTGCACCTCGCCTATCTTATAGGTCTTGCCGGTGTAATAAAGTATCCTCTCGGTGACGGTCGTCTTGCCGGCATCGATGTGGGCGATAATACCGATATTGCGTATGTCCTCCAGAGGAAATTCCCTGGGCACCTTCTTATCTCCCGCTGCTATCGTTCTGGTTGCCTTAACACTGTTAGTCGTCAATGAACCCCTTACCATCTATAGTGAGCGAAGGCCCGGTTGGCCTCCGCCATTCTATGCGTGTCTTCACGTTTCTTGATCGTCGTCCCCTGGCCCTGGAACGCCTCGGCCAGCTCGTCGGCCAGCTTCTCGTGCATCGCTTTGCCTTTGCGCGCCCTCGCCGAGCTTACCAGCCACGTCAGCGCCAGGAAGAGGCCCCGGTCGGCCGCGACTTCCACCGGCACCTGGTACGTAGCCCCGCCGACCCGCCTCGGCTTGACCTGGAGGAGCGGCGTGGCGTTCTTGACCGCCTGTTCCAGCGCTGCCACGGGGTCTTTGGAGACCTTCTGCCCCAGGTTTTCCAGGGCGCCGTACACAATATTCTCGGCTGTCCTCTTCTTGCCGCGCTGCATTATCTTGCTGATCTGGCGCGATACGGTCGCGCTGCGGTACTTGGCGTCCGGGCTGACTTCTCTCTTAAAAGACCTGGCTCTTCTCGGCATATTCGTTCCTCAAAGCTAAATCGTTGCCGCTGCCGGCGCTGCCGCCTCGGCGGCGGCCGCCCTCTTGCCTCGCTTGGCCCCGTACTTGCTCCGGCCTTGCTGGCGGTTGGCGACGCCGGTAGTGTCCAGCGCCCCTCTTATAATATGGTAGCGCACGCCGGGCAGGTCCGGGACGCGCCCGCCGCGTATCAGCACTACCGAGTGCTCCTGGAGCTCGTGCCCTTCGCCCGGGATATAGGCGGTGACCTCTACATGGTTGGTCAGCCTTACCTTGGCTATCTTGCGCAGGGCTGAGTTCGGTTTCTTGGGGGTGGTCGTCTTGACCTGGATGCAAACGCCGCGTTTCTGCGGGCAGCTCTTGCCCGTGGTGACGCGGTTTTTCAGGGCGTTGTAGGCAAAAGCCAGCGCCGGCGTCCTGTCTTTCTTGGTTGCCTTGCGCCGCCCTTTGCGGACCAGCTGGTTTATTGTCGGCATATTGTTTCTCTTCCCCCCATACAATTACAATGGATGAGCATGAGCTCATCCATTCCAGAATTCTAGCGATAAATTGAGGTGTTTAGCTCTACCTATCTGCTATTTACTGAATTCTGAGCACTAAACATTAAATGTATCATACTAATACAGCATCTGTCAACTTTTTTTCAAGGTGATTTATAATACAACCTGTTATAGCCCGCGGCGTGCTCAAAATGGGGTAGAATCCCTTTGTCCCCCTCCCCTTTTTTATTTCTCCTTGTCATGGTGAGTCCATGCTGTTTCTGTGACCTATCCCCCTGTCCCCCTTCCCTTCGGATTAAGGGAAGGGGGAAGAAAAGATAAGAGGGGCGTTAGCCCCTCTTAAACACCTCTTATCGGGTATTTCGTCCCCCTTGTTAAAGGGGGAGTGAGGAGGATTTTCTCCCTCTTCGCCCCTCTTTAACTCCCCTGTCATTCTGAGGAGTCCGCCTCAGGCGGACGACGTGAGAATCTCTACCGCCGGTATAGCACTATTAACGGAAGGGCCTTCTCCCCTTCTTATTATTGGTTTCCACCGGGGCGTCTAAGAGGGGCGCAGCCCCCTCTCAACTTTATCCCCCTCTTATTATTAATATCCATCGGGGCGTCTAAGAGGGGTGCAGACCCCTCTTTCTATCCACTCCCCCTCTCAGACACAAGTTGTCACGGAGATCTAGTAATGACACAGTCTGAGAGGGGGACTAAGGGGGTAAGTATAACCATAAACACGACAAAAACCGCTTCCATTTCTGTAATATGAACAGTATAATTTCACTGTAAACTGTCTACTGTAAACTCGCTTATCACAACCTGAAAAACGAATGCCGTAATTTAAAAAACGAATAACCGGAAAATGAAGCTGGCTTACCATAAACTGAAAAACGAATAACCCCGCTCCTGAAGCTGAATTAACATAAACAGAAAAACGAATAACAGCTACAAAAGCGGACGGTTTAGCTACAAACTAAAAAATAAAAAACGAAAAAACGGATCGGTTTTATATACCTGGCAACGCCCGCCGCTCTACTTGTTTTGGTGAAACCTTTGTGCTATTATCGGTGATGAGGCGAGTGATGACCACAGAAAGAGAAAAAGCGCTGGAACTGGCGATCGGCCAGATTGAAAAACGGTTCGGCAAAGGCTCCATCATGAAACTGGGGTTCTCTGCCGGCCTGCCCCCGATTGATTTCATTCCTACCGGCGCCCTGGCTTTAGACATGGCCCTCGGTATCGGCGGGATACCCCGCGGCCGCATCACGGAAATTTTCGGTCCCGAGTCATCCGGGAAAACCACCCTGGCGCAACACATTATCGCCGAAGCTCAAAAAAGAGGAGGTACGGTTGCCTATATCGACGCGGAGCATGCCCTCGACCCCTCTTATGCCGCCAATTGCGGTGTCAACGTTGATGAACTGCTCATCTCCCAGCCCGATACCGGCGAGCAGGCCCTGGAGATCACCGAAGCCCTCGTCAGGAGCAGCGCCATCGACGTTATCATCATCGATAGCGTCGCCGCGCTGGTGCCCCGGGCCGAGATCGAAGGCGATATGGGCGACCCCCAGATGGGCCTTCAGGCCCGCCTGATGTCCCAGGCCCTCCGCAAGCTGGCCGCCGCCATCGGCAAGTCCGGGACGGCCGTTGTCTTCATCAATCAGCTGCGTGAGAAAGTCGGTATCGTCTTCGGTAACCCGGAGGTGACCACCGGCGGCCGGGCCCTCAAGTTCTACAGCTCCGCCCGGATCGAGCTGAGACGTGCCGAGGTTATCAAGCAGGGCAACGAAGCTATAGGCAGTCGTGTCAAAGCCAAGGTGGTGAAAAACAAGGTCGCCCCTCCTTTCCGCACCGCCGAGTTCGATATCATGTTCGACCACGGCATCAGCAAAGAGGGCAACATCCTTGACGTGGGTCTGGAGCTGGGGCTGGTAACTAAAGCCGGTGCCTTTTTCTCCTACGGCGATACCCGCCTCGGGCAGGGCCGGGAAAGTGCCAAGGGATACCTCAGGGACAATCCCGCGCTCGCCCAGGAAATTGAAGAGAAGATTCGAGCCTCAGCCAGCACCACCCGCATGGCATCAACCAGCGACGATTGACCGCTGGCGGCAGTATCGGCCGGCGGCATACGGGCAGGTAATATCTAAGGCTGAGGCGCAGGCTTCAGCCTTTTGTGTTTATTTAGAAGGGTACCCGATAAGATGAAAATAACCTCCCTGAAGGCGGGCCGGGGCCGCGAGAAAAAGGTCAATATCGCCCTGGACGGCCAATCCGCCCTCAACCTGCTGGCCGAGACAGCCCTGAAAGAGAAGCTCGCGGTCGGCCAGGAGCTTTCGGAAAGCCGCCTGGAATCGCTGGCCGGCCTTGACCGCGCCCAGTGCTGCCTGAACGCCGCTTTCCGCTATCTGGCTTACCGTCCCCGCAGCGAAGCCGAAGTACGGCAGCGTCTCCTCATGCGGGGATTCGATGGTGCCGCCGCGGATAATGCCCTCGCTAAACTCAGGGAGCGGGGCCTCGTCGACGATTCCGCTTTTGCCCGGTTCTGGAAAGACAACCGCGAATCTTTCAGCCCGCGCAGCCGCCGCCTGACCGGCCTCGAGCTGCGCCGCAAGGGCCTTCCCGCCGACGTTATCGATTCCATCGTTCTTGAGATCGACGAGGCAGACAGCGCCTACCGGGCCGCTTTAGTCAGGGCCGGCCGCCTGCCTCTCTCCGATTACCGGTTGTTCCGCCGCCGGCTGGGGGCGTACCTGGGACGCCGCGGCTTCGGCTATGATGTCATCAAGGAGACCGTCGACCGGCTCTGGAAAGAGCAGGGCCGGAAACAGGTCGGTTGAATACCTTATATTATATTGAAAGATTGTCCTAAGCTGATATAAAAAAACTAATAACAAGGAGGTAAGCAGTGGATGCAGCTATTACAATAATTGCTATTATTTTTGCTTCCATCATCGGCCTGATTGCCGGCGCTCTGGGCTTTTTCATGTTCCGGCGCGTGGTTTTTAACCGCCAGATACGCATCGCCGAGAGGAAAGCCGCCAAGATGGTCGCCGATGCTAGGGGCGAATCCAAGGAAATTCTGCAGCAGGCGCAGGAAGAAGGTAAGCGCATCAAGAACTCGGCGGACAACGAGTACCGCGAGCGCCGCGCCGAGATCCAGAAGCAGGAAAACCGGTTGAACCAGAAGAACGAGACCCTGGACCACAAGCTGGAAGGCGTTGAGGGGCGGGAGCGCAACCTGAACAACAAAGAAAAGGAAATCGATTCCCTCCGTAACCAGCTGGTCGAGCTGAAGGACAAGCAGCTCAAGCAGCTAGAGATCGTTTCCGGAATGTCCAGCGCGGAAGCTAAACAAACTCTGCTGGATGCCATGGAAGTTGAGATGCAGCAGGAGGCATCGCGCCGTCTCCGCCAGTGGGAGGCCAAACTCAAGGAAGATGCCAATGAGAAGTCCAAGGAAATACTCTCGATGGCCATACAGCGCAGCGCCTCGGAGATTGTGGCTGAAGCCACCGTATCGGTCGTCCCCCTCCCCAACGACGAGATGAAGGGGAGGCTGATCGGACGGGAAGGCCGCAACATCCGGGCGCTCGAACAGGCCACCGGCGTCGACCTTATTATCGACGATACCCCGGAAGCGGTAACGATATCCAGTTTCGACCCCGTGCGGCGGGAGATCGCCCGCGTCGCCCTGAACCGGCTGATCCAGGACGGGCGTATTCACCCGGCCCGCATCGAGGAAATAACCGTCAGGGCCAAGGACGAGGTCGAAGCCACCATCCAGGCGGCGGGCGAGCAGGCCGCTATCCAGCTGGGGGTCCAGCTCCATCCCGAGCTCATCAAACTGCTCGGCCGGCTCAAGTACCGGACGAGTTATGGCCAGAACGCCCTCGATCATAGTATCGAGGTGGCCTATCTGGCCGGCATGATCGCCGCTGAGATCGGCGCTAACGTTAATATCGCCAAGAAGGCCGGCCTGTTGCATGACATCGGCAAATCCGTCGACCGCGAGGTCGAAGGCACCCATGCCGCTATCGGCGCCGACCTCGTCAGGCAATGGGAAAAGTCCCCCGAGGTGCTCAAGGGCGTCGCCGAGCACCACATGGAGACCAGTGACACTTCTATCTGGGGCTACATCACCTCGGCGGCGGACGCTATCTCCTCGGCCCGGCCCGGCGCCCGGCGCGAGTCTCTGGAAGGTTACTTGAAACGGCTTAAAGCTCTGGAAGACATCGCCGACAGCTTTAAGGGTGTCGAGAAATCCTTCGCCATCCAGGCCGGCCGCGAGGTGCGCATCCTGGTCAAGCCGGAGACCATCGATGACCTGGGCGCGATGCGGCTCGCCCGCGATATCGTGAAGAAAGTGGAAGAGACGCTGGAGTATCCCGGCCAGATAAAGGTCACCGTCATCCGGGAGACGAGAGCGGTCGACTACGCCAAATAACGTTTAAACTAACCTATCCCCCTGCCCCCTTCCCTTGCCAGGGGAAGGGGGAGAGATAGAAGAGGGGCTCCGCCCCTCTTAAACACCCGTTCTGGGGGGTGGTAAAAAGGGAAGTCTAAGAAGGTTGAAACCCTTGTTTAAAACTCTTCCCCCTCTTCGTGTACGGAGAGGGGGCCAGGGGGTGAGGTCGGTAAAACAAGATGATAATTCTAGCCATCGGTGACATCGTCGGCAAGCCGGGCCGGCAGGCCATCCAGGACCTGGTGCCCGACCTGCGTAAGGAATACGGCATCGACCTCGTTATTGCCAACGGGGAGAACGCCGCCGGCGGCTTCGGCCTGACCGTCGCTACGGCGCAGGAGCTGCTGGAATACGGCGTCGACGTTATCACCTCGGGCAACCATATCTGGGCGCAGAAGGAAATCATCCCCTACCTCGACGAAGACGTGCCCATCCTGCGCCCCCTGAATTACCCGCCGGGAGTGCCCGGCCGCGGCTACCTGCTGAGGAATCATGTCCTGGTCGTCAACCTCATCGGGCGAACCTTCATGATGAACTATGATTGCCCCTTCCGGGCCATGGACGCCCTCCTGAAAGAGTTTGCCCCGAAAGCCAGGGTCATTATCGTGGACTTCCATGCCGAGGCTACCTCGGAAAAGGTAGCCATGGGGCGTTACCTGGACGGCCGCGTCAGCGCCGTCCTGGGCACACATACGCACGTCGGCACCATTGACGCCCGCATCCTGGTGGGCGGCACCGCTTATGTCACGGATATCGGCATGACCGGGCCGGACGACTCTGTCATCGGTGACGACCCCGAGGCGGTCATCCAGCGTTTCCTCACCATGATGCCCCACCACCTTTCGGTCGGCCGGGGCAAGCCGGTCTTTAACTCTATCATGGTCGAGATCGATGACAAAACGGGTAAAGCGGTCCGTATCGAGCGCATTACTCGGGAGCCGGGGTAGCGGTGAGCCGGGTCGATCTCCATCTTCACTCGACGGCTTCCGACGGTAAACTCGCGCCGGAAGAGGTCGTCGCTAAAGCCGCCGCGCTCGGCCTCCGCTATATCGCCCTCACCGACCACGACTCCGTGGAGGGTATTGATGCGGCGGTGAAGGCCGCCAGGGCTTTCCCCCGCCTCACCTTTATCCCCGGCGTCGAAGTCAGCACCGATGTCCCCGAAGGCGAAATCCATATCCTCGGGTATTTTATCGATTATTATAGCAAAGAGCTGGCCGATACCCTCAAGAGGTTTCGCGATTCCCGCGAGACCAGGGCGCGCCGGATGGTCGAAAAACTGGGAAAGCTGGGCATCGTTATCGACTGGTCGAGAGTGCGGGAAATCGCCGGAGAGGGCGCCATCGGCCGGCCTCACATCGCCCGGGCGATGCTGGAGAAGGGCTATATTAAGGACTTTAAAGAGGCCTTTGACAAGTATATCGGGCGTGACGGTCCCGCTTACGTCGAACGGGATAAAATGACCCCCGCGGAAGCGGTCGAAATAGTCTTGCGTTCCGGGGGGATTCCCGTGCTGGCGCACCCGTTCACCGTTAAAGACCCGGAACGATGGGTGGCGATTTTAAAACGCGCCGGGATGATCGGCATCGAAGCTTATTATAAGGACAATTCCCCGGAAAACACCCTGGCTACCCTGGAAATGGCGGACAGGTTCGGTCTCATCGCTACCGGCGGCACCGATTTTCACGGTATCGAAAACGCCGGTGAGGTTATGATAGGTGGTGTTGATGTGCCGGTGGCAGCGGCACGGCGGCTCATCGCTATGGCTAATAAAAAGCCTTTGAGGTAAAATATCTATTAGTATTCAGGGGACTTTTTTATGAATCCCACCATCACCTGGGTTTTATTGATCATCGGCGCATATCTCATCGGCTCGATACCTTTCTCATACCTGGCGGGTAAGTCGAAGGGCGTCGACCTCCGCAAACACGGCACCCGGCAGGTCGGCGGCGGCAATCTCTGGCGCACCGCCTCCAAGAAGCTCGGCTTTACGGTAGGCATGTGGGACTTTTTTAAGGGTATGCTCATGGTGCTGGTGGCCTGGCGCCTGGAGCTGGACGCCGGTCAGCAGCTTGCCGTCGGCCTGGGCGTGGTGGTGGGACATAACTGGCCCGTGTTCCTGCATTTCCACGGCGGGCGCGGCGTGGCTACCTGCCTGGGAATAATCATCATTCTGCCCTTTATCAACGATATCACCCCCTGGCCGAGCGTGGCTTTCTTTGCCGCCGCCATCCTCGTCATCATCTTTACCCACCGCTCTCCCGTCCCGATACTCGTTGGGATGGTGATGCTGCCTGTTTTCAGCGCCATTTTCCGTGAAATGTTATCGGTGATAATGGGCTTCCTGGCCATGATGCTGATCGTCATTATCAAGCGGCTCACCGCGCAGCCGACGGAGGAATCCCGGAGCATCGGCATGGGCCGGCTGCTGATAAACCGCCTTCTCTATGACCGCGATATTGGCGACCGCAAAGCCTGGGTCCAGCGCCAGCGTGTCGCGAAGTAGTCTTAACACGCGCCATAGGTTTGACAGCGCCGCCTGAAAAACGTTACCCTTGAGATATCCACATGGCTTTTATTTGAAAGAAAGGTCGTGCATGAAAAAGGTCGCTATTATCGGCGTGGGCTCGACGAAGTTCAGCGGGCCGCAGGAAAAAACGGAGATCGAGCTCTTTGCTGAGGCCGCTACGGACGCGATTGCCGGATCTAACCTGAAACCCGCGGACATCAAAGCCCTTTTTATCGGCAATGCCCTGGGCGACTTTGACGAAGGGCAGGGCATGCTTCAGGCGTACGCCGCCGAGAATATCGGCTGCCGCCACGTGCCCGCCAACCGGTACGAAGGCGCCTGCGCCTCGGCCAGCATGGCTATCCGGGACGCCTTCATCTGGGTGGCCTCCGGCTATTATGATATCGTCCTGGCTGGCGGCGTCGAACGGGCGGCTACCATGGGCACCGGCCTGGCGACCCGCACCTTCGCC